>WQZT01000122.1 GCA_009780595.1 Treponema sp.
GGCGTTTTACCGCGATCCGTTCCTATACCCTCGTATAGCAAGGTTTAACAATATTCGTAATCCTGATCGTATTATATCAGGGTCGATAATCAATGTTCCGCCGAGAAATTAGAATCGCGCTGCTTCTCTGCATCGCTATCGCCCCCTTACTTTTCCCCTCGTGTGAAACAACGCGGGTGCTGGATTTGCAGCCCCAGCACGTGCGGGAACTTTTGCGGCAGGGCGATGTGGACTTTATTGCCGGGGCTGAACTGCCCGCTGACTTTTCCCAAGCGGTGTCCCGCCTGACTGAGCTTTCGCAGGTTCACCCGGCGGCGGCTTTTTACGCCGCCATCCTTACAGGTACGCAAGAGACGTCTCCTCACAACAGGCTTTTGCAGGCGTTGCTGTTTTCTGCCGCGCTGGAAAGCCCTTCTCTCCCGGCACGAAGGGAGGCGGCGCACAGGCTTGCAAAGTTGATACTGGAAGCCAAAGACGCACGCGAAGTTCAACCTATCTTTACGTTTCTCAGTGAGGCACGCACCAGCGAGCGGGAAGATTTTGTCTTGCTCCGCGCTGCGTCTTTGTACCGGCTGGGGCATTACGGCAAGGCTGTTGCCCTTTTGCCCGCTGAACCGGCTGGGGGCTGGGAACAGGCAGTGGCGCTCCTTGCGGAATGGAAGGTTGCTACCAGCGCAGGGAGCGAGCCTTATTCTGCCTATGCCAGTGATTTTTCCGGTTTAAGCGAGGCGGAGACCGAACTATTCCGTCAAAAAATAGTCACTTTTCTTTTTGAACTAAACGCCGGGGATATTCAGCGCTGGGCGTACGCGCAAGCGCTTGACAGCAAAACCCTGTTAACCCCCGCCGAACGGGGCGTTATTGTTTCGCGCCGTTTCCCGGTGAGCCACGCAGTTACGCTGAACAATCTGCGCCTCGCACTGAAAGACGGCGGGCTACTCTTTCTCCGCTATCCGTCTCTTATCGAAGATTTGGCGCGCGCGTACCAGCTTACCCCCGCGATGCGGGAGGAGGGCGTAAAACTTCTTGCCGGATGGAATGGTTTTCTGGAATCAGGCACGCTGCCGTCATCGCTGTTTCCGGTGGACAAAAGTCCCGAAGATTTTTACGCGCTCAACGCTTTTGTAAGCACGTTGGACAGCGAAGCCGTTAATGCCCGCAGGTATCTTCTGCTCCACTATGCGGGGAGGATTGAGCGGGCGCGGGAGCGAATTCCCAAATCAACGGAGCTGTTCCGGCGGGCGTTGGAACTCGCACCTGACGCAGTTCAAGCCGATGCGTGTATCTGGTATATATTGACGGACACCGTGGTCAACGATCCGGCAAATGCCGCACCTGAGTTTCTCAAAACGATGCCGCAGTGGACGGATATGCGGGTTTTTGACGGTGCGCTTGACCGCCTTTCGCGGCAGTTGGTGTCCGAGCGGGAATGGGATACGTTGCTGGAAGTTTTTTACGCGCTGGAGGCAAAGACCGCCGCCGGAACTCCGGCGGGGGCTTCGCTGGGGCAGTTTGCGTGGATTGCGGGGAGGGCGCTTCAGGAGGGGTTTCTGACGGCGGGGAAGGGGAGCCGGAGCGCGGATGCCTTTTTCCGTACCGCCTTCCAACAGCCCGGCGCTTCTCTATATTACCGCACGATGGCGGCCGGACACTTGAACAAAAAGTTTTCTCCGGCAGGGCGCGGCAGCGCGCGCGATAACGCGCGGCGGGAACAGCGCAAAGCTGCATCGTTGAGCCGGGGAGGGGAGCTGGAATTTCTCCTCGGGTTTTTTGAACACGGCGCATCTTCGTTTGCCCTGCCTTTTATACGGGCGCAGGAGGAAGCGCTTTCCGCACCTGAATTGAGAATAGCGGCTCAGGCGCTTGCGGACGCGGAAAATTGGGCGGAGTCCATTCGCCTGACAGCCCGCTTCACACGGCGTCCCGGTCATCAGTTGACCCGGCAAGACCTGCACCTTTTGCACCCGCGCCCGTACGCCGCGTTGATAGAACGGTACGCGCGGGACATGGATATAGCGCCTGAGGTATTGTTCGGACTTATCCGCACGGAAAGTTTTTTTGTTTCCGGTATTGTTTCCCACGCCGGAGCGGTGGGGCTTGCCCAGATTATGCCTGCCACTGCCGAGGATATTGCAGCGCGTATTGCGCGGGCGGGCGGCGGCAATCTTCGCGCCTCCGGCACGATAGACCTCACTGACCCGGAAATCAATGTCCGGCTGGGTGCGTTTTACCTGCGCCACCTCACCAATAATCAGATGGATGGCAGCCCGATGTTGGGGCTTTTTGCGTACAATGGCGGGCAAGGGCGGGTGCGGCGTTGGGTTGCCGCGAACAGGGAGCGGGAAGATGGCGCACTTCCCATCGATTTGTTTCTTGAAACGATAATTTACCCTGAAACGAGAAACTATGGCCGCTACGTGTTGTCTGCCGCCGCTGTTTACGGCTATTTATACTACGGCAGGACAATGGAAGAAGTCGCGGCGAGTATCTTGCCATTTTAGGCAAATCTGCCTACGGCAGATTTGCTGAGAAGTTTTGGCAGAGCCAAAACTTCAGGCTGGTGTTATGGGCAAATCCGCCTCTGGCGGATTTGCTGGGGAGTTTTGGCGTTGCCAAAACTCCAGGTTCACAATATTTTTACGTGGGTACAGGCGTGGAGTTTTGCGTAGCAAAACTCCCTAGCAAATCTGCCTACGGCAGATTTGCCGGGGGTAGCGGAAGCCACCGCAGGAGCGTAGCGACGAGGAGGGTGGAGCGAGGGGGGCGTGCCCCCCTCCTTATTATTGATTTCTGGGTTTAGTGGCGGCTTTGCTGTGTCCACGCGGTGTGGAAAAATTCGCCGCGGGGTTTGTCCAGCCGCTCGTACGTGTGCGCCCCGAAGTAATCCCGCTGGGCTTGAACGAGGTTCGCGGGAAGTTGCTCCCTGCGGTACGCGTCAAAATAGGCGAGGGCGCTTGCAAGCGCGGGGGTGGGGATTCCGTTGGATACTGCGGCGGACACGACTGTGCGCCACGCGGTTTGCCCGTCCTCGACAACGCGGGTAAAGTACGGGGACAAAAGCAGGTTTTTCAAATCTGCATCGTCAGTAAACGCCTGTTTCACCTTGCCGAGAAACGCCGAGCGGATTACGCCCCCGCCCATCCACATATCGGCGATACTGCTTGAATCAAGTTGCCATTTGTACTCTTTGGCGGCTTCCCGCACGAGCAGGAAGCTTTGGGCGTAGGACACTGTTTTCGCCGCGTACAGAGCGTTTTCCAAATCGTCGATAAAGGCGGCGCTGTTTCCGGTAAACTCCGGGCGGGGGCCGGAAAATATTCTCGATGCCCGCACGCGCTCTGCTTTACTGGCGGAAAGGTAGCGGAGAAACACCGCCTCGGCGACAAGGGTCAGCGGCGTTTGCAGCTCCAGTGCCGCAATGGCAGTCCACGTGCCTGTTCCTTTCTGCCCGGCGGTGTCAAGGATTTTTTCTATAAGGGGGCTGCCGTCAGAATCCTTGTGTCGCAGAATATCCCCGGTAATTGCTGTAAGGTAACTTTTCAATTTGCCTTCGTTCCACCGCTGGAAAACGTCAGCTATCTCTTCGCACGAAAGCCCGAGCAGGGTTTTCATGATATCGTAGGCTTCGCAGATTAACTGCATATCGCCGTATTCGATGCCGTTGTGAACCATTTTGACAAAATGCCCCGCACCGCTTTCGCCGACCCAGGTGCAGTACGGCACGTTCTGTCCGTTCGCGCCCGCTTCCAGTGTGCGTTTGGCGGCAATTGCCTGAAACACAGGCATCACCAGCGCCTGTGCGAGCGGCGAACCGCCCATTACGATGGAAGGGCCGTGCAGCGCCCCGTGCTCGCCGCCGTCAATGCCTGCGCCAACGTACAGAAGTCCCCGCGCGTGGGCGGCGCTGGTGCGGCGTATCGTATCCTTATAGTTGGAGTTGCCAGCGTCAATGATGACATCTCCTTCTTCCAGGACTTCTGAAAGCTGCCCGATAATTTCGTCAACCGTTTGCCCCGCCGCCACCACGATGATGATTTTACGCGGCGTGGAAAGAGCAGCCGCCAACTCTTGCAGTTCATAATATTTTTCGATATTTTTGCCGCGCCCCCGGCCATTGATAAATGCGTCGAGCCGTGGAGCGCTGCGGTTGTACACCGCCGTTTTGAAGCCTTTGCTTTCGATGTTGAGGGCGAGGTTTTCACCTATCGCCCCAAGTCCGACAATGCCAATTTCCGCTTTTTCCATTGCAACTCCTGGAGAAGAATTCACTACGGGCTGATTGCCCTCAAAACAAGGGAGATGTCTGTTGTAAAGCCCAGCGCAAGTTGTCCGTAACGGTTAGAACCGGCTGCCCACAGGCGGCCGTTGGAATCAATTATATAAACGCTGGTATGCCCCATTGCAATGGACTGGATTTCGCCAAAATCAAGCCCTTTCCGCCGTTCTGTAAGGAGGGGCGCAAATGCGTGGCGGATGTCGGGGCTTTTGCCGGAGGCGGTAATGTCCAACATCGATTGAGGATCGAAGTAATTGCCCGTGAGAAAGATTGTGTCGTTTGCCGTAACGAGTGCGGTCAGGTCGCCGCGTGCGGCAATGCGGCTGATGTCTGCCAACGGATTGCCGTTCGCGTCGTGAAGGCGGGTGAAGGCGAGTTCGCCGCCGCTATCGGCAACTCCGAGTTGCCCCCAAAAATTGGAACCGGCGCCCCACACCGAGCCGTCATCTTTGAGAATCACCGTGTGGTGATTTCCTGCGGCGATGGCGATGATGTCGGAGCCAATGTCCGAAACGAGCGTAAAAGACGCGCGGTCGTCGGTGTCGCCAAGCCCCAACTGCCCTTCAAAGTTGCTGCCGGAGACCCACAGCGTGCCGTCGTCTTTCAACAGCGCGGTGTGGCGCAAGCCTGACGCGATGGCAACAACGCCGCTTCCAGCGCTTTCCACCTCCATGAACGAAAAATGCACCGAGTGATTTTCAAGCCCCAGTTCGCCGTAGCGATTGGAGCCAGAAGCCCACAGGCGGTTGTCGGTATCGATGAAAAAGGTGCTGTTGTTTCCAGCGGCTACAGCGGTTGCGTTTGATATGGGGGTGCCAGCCGCGCTCAGGCGGGTGAACGCGGCGAGGTTTCCACCCTGCCGCCCGAGTTCGCCGAAGGCGGAACTGCCAGCGCCCCACAGTGAGCCGTCTTGCCGCATGATGACGGCGTGGCTTTCCCCTGCGGCAACGGCAACAGCGTCGGTAAAGGGCGCGTTGGTGTCGCCGTAGACGGCGGTGAAAGCGGCGCGGCGGTCTTGCTCGGCGGCGCCCTGACTGGTATTGCTGGCTGAGCCGAGCTGCCCGGCGTGATTGTCCCCGGCGGCGAGGATGCTGCCGTTCGCCCTCACGATGAACACGTTGGCAGCCCCGGCAAACACAGCCAGCACTTTTTCCGCCGGGTTTACTGTCGCACCCTGCGTTGCA
>WQZT01000123.1 GCA_009780595.1 Treponema sp.
ACAACCTCATCTGGCATAGTAAACGTATTGTCTAGGTTAATCTCCAATCCAACAGGTTTTACAACTATCCAGCTATCAAACGTGTATCCGTCATATGTGCCGGTTTTCAGTGTTACCGTCTCCCCTGGCTGTTCCGAATACTTACTATTATTTACCTTTGAACCTGAGCCACCGCCCTGATTCACGATGATGTCATACGCGCCCAGTTCCCACATGGCAGTTATTTCCACCGCTCCAGCCGGCATAGTAAAGGTATTGTCATCGGCGATCTCCACACTGGCAGGTTTAACCGTCCAGCCGCTAAAGCCGTAGCCAATCCGCGCGCCAATGCTGAGCTGTACCTTGTCCCCTTGCTTCGCCGGGCTTGGTTGTGCCGTCGAGCCGTGAGAATCATTGAAGGTAATGGCATACGTTGTCGTGCCGGTTGTGTTGCCATTGTTTTTGTTGTTGGGATCGCCTGGGTCGCCGCCGCCGGGCGTATCACCGCACGATGCAATGCCAAATCCGATAAGTGCGAATGCGGCGAAGGCAAGCAAACCATGCCGCATAGACGTAGTGATTCCCTTCGTAACTTTCCGAGAGACTTCCACTAAATGCTCCTTTTGCGATCCCCCTCCCTGTAAGACGGGTGATCACCTCAAACTGAAGTTTGCCAAACTTTAGTTTGACAGACTTCAGTCTGTGATTACCTGCCCATACAGGCAAGGCTATACAAAGGCAGACAGCGTGCTTTTGGTGGACAAACCTCCGGCGCGGCATCTACCTGAATACCCGGTAATAGAGAAAAAAAGTGCAAAAATCGTGAAAAATGATAAAAATGTTGCGGAAAGGCTAGAAAGTTAACTAGATAAGAATTTGACTTTTTGGTATCATTGTGCAGTGTGCAGTGTGCAGTGTGCAGTGTGCTTGGCGCGAGATCGCAAAATCGGCACAGAGCTCCCCGTCACCCAGACCATCATTTTAATCATGAACAAAATTATACAACAGCCTGAAAAAAATGTCAAGCGTTAAAAAATGAAGTACGTGCGGGCAAGAGAATTGACAACTGCTGCTTAATTCAGTATAATAAAGTCCTTGAGGGGGGCCGTTTGGCTTTTACCGGAGGGGCTTGCACTGCGAGAGTGGTGAAACTGGTAGACACGCTAGACTTAGGATCTAGTGCCGCAGGTATAAGGGTTCGAGTCCCTTCTCTCGCAAACGCACAACACATATAAAGAGGAAACAAGTGACTGTTACAAAAGAATTTACCCGGCTGGAAAAATCGAGCGTCAAGCTAAGTGTAACCATCGGGAAGGATGATGTCCGCGCTGAATACGACGGAATTTTGACGGAGTACAGCAAAACTATTCAAATCCCCGGTTTTAGAAAGGGCAAAGTGCCGAAAAACGTTCTGTTGCGGAAGTTCGGCGAAGCTTTGAATGGCGAGGTTTTGGGCAAAATCATCGAGAAGGCGGCTGAAGAGATTTTTCAGGATGAGGCGTTGCCCAGGGGATCGCGCCCGCTGCCGTATGCTGCCCCCCAGCTGCAAGGCGAGCCGAAGCTCGACCTCGAAAGCGAATTGTCGTTTTCGATGGTCTACGATGTTCTTCCCGACGTGAAGGTTGCATCGTGGCAGGGGCTCGAGGTGGAAGTTGACAATGTTTCTGTCACCGACGAGGACATTGCGCGGGAGCTTACGGCTATTCAAGAGCGGAACTCGATTACACTCGACAAGGATGACGGGCAGAGCGCCGAAAAAGACAATATTGTAACGGTTAATTACAGCGAACTTGACGATGAGGGGAAAACTGTGCCGGGCAGCGAGCGGCAGGATTTTACCTTTACGCTGGGGACCGAACGCAATTATTTCAAGTTTGATGATGAAATTGCCGGAATGAAAAAAGGTGAAACAAAAACGTTCACGAAAACTTATCCGGCGGATTGCGCCGATACGGAGCTTGCCGGAACAACGAAAAAACTGTCGGCAACGTTGACTGCCCTGAAGGTGAAAAAACTTCCGGACGTGGACGACGATCTTGCTCAGGATGTTGATGAAAAGTTCAAAACGCTCGACGATTTGAAAACCAGCATTCGGACGCGGATGGAAAAAGATTTGGATCTCCGCCGGAAATCGATGAAGGTCAACGCCCTTTTGGAAAAAATTATGGAAAATACTCCGGTGGAGATTCCTGAATCGATGCTGAATATGGAGCTGGATTCCCGCTGGAGAAATCTTGCCCAGAGCTTAAACACCGATGCGCAAGGGTTGTACAAAATGCTGGGCAATTCGCCTGCTGGCGCGGAACCGCTTATTGAAGGCTGGAAAGGTGAAGCGGGAAAAAGCCTTCATTCGCGGCTGATTGTTGAAACACTTGTAGATGAACTTAAGCTGGAAGCTTCCGATAATGAAATAGAAGCTGAATTAACAAAGATCGCTGCGAACAGCGGGGTTGAAATTGCGGAAGTCAAAAAGTATTACGAGACGGAACGCGCTCAGGAATACCTGAAAGAAGAAATCAAGGAGCACAAGTTTTTTGATATGCTTCTTGAAAAAAACACGGTAAAGCCGGGAAAAAAGGCAACCTATTCAGACTTGGTTTTGAACAATAGGTAGTAAAGTTATGAATGAGAAAATGAATACACTTGTCCCGATGGTTGTTGAACAGACTGGAATGGGCGAACGTGCCTACGATATTTATTCCCGTCTTTTGAAGGATCGTATTGTCTTTCTTGACGGGGAGATTAACGACCTGACGGCTGATCTTGTGATTGCCCAGCTCCTGTTTCTTGACGGGCAGGACACGGAAAAAGATGTGAACTTGTACATCAATTCCCCTGGCGGCTCGGTTACGGCGGGGCTGGCAATTTATGACACGATGCAGTACATCAAGAGCAATATTCAGACGATTTGCGTTGGGCAAGCGGCGAGTATGGCGGCTCTCATTTTGGGGGCGGGAACTGCGGGCAAGCGGTTTGTGCTGCCGTCCTCCCGCGTGCTGATTCACCAGCCGTGGGGCGGGGCGCAGGGGCAGGCTCGGGACATCGGGATTCAATCGAAAGAGATAATCCGCCTAAAAAAGCTTACCACTCATTATTTTGCGGCACATACCGGGAAAACAACCGAGCAAATTGCCTCTGATATGGAACGGGATTTTTATATGTCCGCAGAAGATGCAGTGGCGTATGGAATTGCAGATTCAATATTAACAAGGGAAAAAAATGGCAAAACTTCGTAACGGGCAGAGCGACTTCGACCACGCTTGTTCGTTTTGCGGAAAAAGCGCTGATATGGCGAAAAAACTTATCGCGGGTCCCGGTGGTATTTCTATCTGCGATGAGTGCATTCAAACCTGCGATAAGATTCTGACGGAGGACGATCAGGCTCTTTCGTTGCAGTTCACCGGAGATGTTCCAACGCCGAAAGAAATCAAAAATTACCTTGACTTGTTCTGTATTGGGCAGGATGCGGCAAAGAAAGCCCTCGCTGTGGCGGTGTATAACCACTACAAGCGTATCGGCAAGCCGCTGAAAGACAACGACGATGTTGAGATAGAAAAATCTAACGTGCTGTTGATTGGCCCAACGGGAACGGGAAAGACGCTCTTGGCAAAGACGCTGGCGAAAAAGCTGAAAGTTCCCTTTGCCATTGTCGATGCTACAACGCTCACGGAAGCGGGCTATGTCGGCGAGGATGTGGAAAATATCCTGCTGAAGCTCATTCAAAACGCCGGGGGGCAGATTGCGGCGGCAGAGCGCGGCATTGTGTACATTGACGAAATCGACAAAATCGCCCGCAAAGGGGAAAATATTTCCATCACGCGGGATGTTTCTGGCGAAGGTGTGCAACAGGCGCTCCTGAAGATTATCGAGGGAACAATTGCCTCTGTTCCGCCGCAGGGCGGGCGCAAGCATCCCAATCAGGAGATGATCCGGATTGATACGACGAACATTCTCTTTATCTGCGGCGGCGCGTTTGTCGGGCTTGAAAAGCTGATTGAGCGGCGGGTGGTTCAGCATCCGATGGGCTTCGGCGTGGACGAAAAAGAGCGCACGGGAAAAGACCTGAAAGAGCTCTACAATAATATGCACCCCGACGACCTTATCCGCTTTGGGATGATACCTGAGTTTATCGGGCGCTTGCCTATTGTGGTGGCGCTTGAAGAACTGAAGCGGGATGAGCTGAAGCGCATCATTATAGAACCGAAGAATGCCATTATCAAGCAGTATCAGGCATCTTTGGCTATGGACGAGGTAAAGCTTGAGTTTACCGAAGGTGCAATCGATGCGATTGCCGACACCGCGATTAAGCAGAAAACAGGAGCGCGCGGGTTGCGAGCCATCGTAGAAAAACTGATGACCGATATTATGTTTGAACTTCCTTCAATGCAGGGCTACAAGCGGGTGGTTATTACGCAGGACACGGTGAACAAATCCGAACCGCCTGAAGTTCTGCTTTTGCAGAAAAGCGCGTAATCCGCCGGACAGGATATGATACCGTTCGGCGGGTCGAAGCCTAAAAACCCCAAGGGGCCGAAAATACCGAGCGGTATTTTTGCCGAGTTTTTCGGTAAAACGTCCTCTGCCGAAGAGTTTCCCCTACTCCCTCTGAAAGATTTGGTAATTTTCCCCCAAGCCATTATGTCGGTGTTTGTTACCTACAAATCGGGAATTGCCGCGTTGGAAGAGGCGTTGCGCCGGGACTTAAAGCTCTTTGCCGTGTGCTTGAAAACCGATAAACTAGGGCAGCAGGAGATGTGGGACGCGGGAACGGTTGTCCGTATTCTCCAGAACTTGCGGCTGCCGGACAATACGTTCCGCGTGGTGTTGCAGGGGGAATACCGGGCGCTTTTTTCCACTTCCAGTGCCAAAGGCGGCTCTGACACTTCAAATCTGGTGAAGGTGCAGCCTGTCAAGTCGTTCCTGCCGCCCATTGCCGCAAGTGCAAGCGCCGAAGTCGAAGATGCGGCGCTGCTGGCATCTTTGCAGGAGACTGACGCGCTGATGCGGGCAGTGCAGAAGTCGTTTGCCCAATACGCCGAACATTCAAAGAAAATCAGCACTGAGATTATTGCGGCGGCGGAGAAAACCGACAGCGCCGAGCGGCTGGTGAACCTCATCGGCAATGTGCTTTTGATAAAGCCGGAGCGGAAGGTTGCCCTTCTGCGTATTGCCGATCCTGCGGACAGGCTGGAAAAGCTCCTTGAAACGCTGGAATCGGAGAATGAAGTTTTTGGAATTCAGAAAAATATTTCCGGCAGGGTAAAAAAACGGCTGGAAAAAAATCATCGGGAATATATTCTGTCTGAGCAGATTAAGGAAATCAACAAGGAGCTGGGTAAGAACGCTATCGATGATGACTTTGCCGATGTTGAGGAGAATATCACAAATCGCCGCCCGCCAGAGGAAATTCTTGCCAAGGCAAAGAAGGAAATTACTCGGTTGCGAAAATTACAGCCGTTTTCCCCC
>WQZT01000124.1 GCA_009780595.1 Treponema sp.
AGGTCTGCAAAGATGAACGCCGCTGGTATAACCGACCCAGAATTGTCTATCGTAGAGGTGGATGAAAAGGCTGTATAGCCCCCAGTTTCCAAATCCTCGTTGAGCATTTTTTTAACAAATAACTTTTGAAAATTGATATCCGTGATAATTTTCTCCCGCACAGTTGCGAATTCGCACAAGCACTGGTACAATGTAAATTCATCATAAAAACATAAAAACGAATCGTATTTTTTCAATTAAGGAGGGTTCGATGGCGAATGAACGTACGGTAAAGGAGCTGAAATCCGTTGCACAGAAGCTCAGGCGCGATGTGCTTGAAATGATCGGCGTTGGGAGCGCGGGGCATTTGGGCGGTTCGTTTTCTCTGGCGGAAACGATGGCGGTGCTGTATTTCCACCGGATGAAGTTCGACAAAAAAATGCTTGCCGATCCAAAAAGGGACAGGCTGCTTTTGTCGAAGGGGCACGTCGCGCTTATTCAGTATGCGGCGCTCTGCGAGAAGGGTTTGTTTCCCAGAGAGGAACTCAGGCGGGTGAAGGCGATCAACGGGCTGTTGCAGGGGCATCCTGACCTGAGCATTCCCGGTATCGAAGCGGTTACCGGCTCGCTGGGGCAGGGGCTTTCTGTCGGCTTGGGGATGGCGCTGGCGCTGCGGCTTGATCGGAACCCTGCGCGGATTCTCGTGGTTATGGGAGACGGCGAGCAGAGCGAAGGTCAGTTGTGGGAAGCGGCGCAGGCTGCGGCGGCGTACAAGACGGACAATGTGACTGCATTCATCGACTGGAATAAAGTTCAGGCAACTGGCGCGACAAAAGATATTTTCAATATTCCAAATCTGGATGAAAAATGGAAGGCGTTCGGCTGGGAGGTGTTCACTGTTGACGGGCACGATCCGGGGGCGATTATCGACGTGCTGGAAAAGGCGGAAGCAGTGAAGGGCAAGCCTCAGTTGATTATTTTAGACACGATTAAAGGGAAGGGCGTTTCTTTTGCCGAGGGAAATGCGGCGTACCATAACTGCATTTTAGACGAAGCTACCTATAACAAGGTGCTTGCAGAGCTGGATTCGGCAAAGGGAGGTAAATAAGTATGGCAAAAACGAAAACTGTAACGGCGAAGGCGAACGCCGCGCAATCAGCCGCGCCGCTGGCAAGCTTGAGGAAAGCTTACGGGGAAGCGCTGGCAGAAGCGGGGAAGGCAAACCGGGATATTGTCGTTCTGGAAGCGGACTTGGGCAAATCGACAATGTCGCATATGTTCAGGGATGTTCACCCAGAGCGTTTTTTTGAAATGGGGATAGCTGAGCAGAATATGACGTCTGTCGCGGCGGGTTTTGCGCTGGCGGGGAAAATACCGTTTGCCGGAAGTTTTGCGGTGTTTGCCGCTGGCAGGGCGTACGATCAAATCCGCTGTTCGATAGCCATTCCCAAAGCCAACGTTAAAATTATGGGCTCCAGTTGCGGGCTTTCCGATTATGGCGATGGCAAAACTCACCAGTCTGTCGAGGATGCGAACATCATTCGCGCTATGCCGAATATGGTGGTGCTGAACCCCGCAGATGCTGAAGAAGTGCGAAAGATGATCCCCGCGATGGTGAAATACAACGGGCCGGTGTACCTGCGAATTAACCGGAACGATCTGCCGGTGTTTACGTCGCCCAAAGGTGAATACAAAATCGGCAAGATTTATCCCATCACCGAAGGCAAAGACGCGGTGATTTTTGCGACTGGCGTCATGGTAAGTAAATCGGTGGAAGCTGCGGCGCGGCTGAAGGAGAAAGGCTTTTCCGTGCAGGTGGTCAATGTGAGTACGCTCAAGCCGCTGTTGAAGAAAGAGATTTTGAAGTACGCGGCGGGCAAGCGGGCGATTATCACTGCGGAGGAGTCTGTCAGAAGCGGCGGCTTGGGCGAGGCGATTGCTTCGATGGTTATCGGGGAAGTTGACGCGGCGTTTGAAATGGTGGCGATTGGCGACACGTTTGGGACGTCCGCGCACGGCTACGAAGAGCTGCTGGTGAAATACGGGCTTTCGGCGGAGCATGTGTATAAGGCGGCGCTGAAAGCCCTGAAGTAACGTAATGAAGAACGCAATCATCGGTGTAATTGGCGGAATCGGCCCCTGTGCGGGGCTGGATTTTATGCAGAATATTTTTAACAATACCCGCGCCGCACAAGATCAAGACCATCTCGACTGCGTGCTGGTTTCCTGCCCGTCAATGATTACTGACCGGACGGGGTTTTTGCTCTCAGGCGGCGAAGGGGAAAACCCCGCGCTGGGGATGTTCGAGAGTGCGAAAAAGCTTCACGCGGCGGGCGCGGCGTACGCAGTTGCCGCGTGCAACACCGCTCACGCTGGCAGGATATTCAAACCGTTCTGCCAGATGGTGCACGCCGCGCTGCCTGAACTCACGATTATCAATATGCTTGAAACGTGCGCTGACTATGTAAAGAAAAACCTCGCCGTCAAGCGTATCGGGCTGTTGGCGACACGCGGGACACACACAAGCCGCGTGTACCACGAATACTTTGGCGGCGGCTTTGAGCTTCTGGAGCCTGACGAGGCGGGGCAGGAACGTGTACACCAGGCGATTTACAGCGCGGAGTTTGGGATAAAAGCTTGTTCCCAGCCGGTAAAGCCACAGGCGCGGGAAACTGTCGAGCGGGAGATTTGCAGGCTTGCCGAACGGGGCGCACAGGCGGTAATCCTCGGATGTACGGAGTTGCCGCTGGCTGTGCACGCCGCATACGCTCTGCCCGTTGTGATTATCAACCCGGCTCTCATCGCCGCCCGCGCACTTATCGCGCTCGTTGCGCCTGAAAAACTTTTGGGCGGCGAGTGAAGGCGCGCGCGGCACGGCTTTCGGCTTACATCACCGCAATCCCAGCGCGGTTTCAAACGCCGCGCGCGGGTCTGCGTTTCTGCGCTGGCGGGGGTTGAGCGTTCTGGCGGCGGCGATAAACGCCGGAAGATCGCTGCCGGAGCGCTCGAAGAGGTCTGCAAAATATCGATCCTCTTCGTGGTACAGCCGGAAAAGGTCGAGGTAGGCGTTGTTCACCGGAAGTTCGATAAAAAAGCGGTACGTGTCGGTGTGAAACAGGCTGTCGTACTCCGCCTCGAAGCGGGTTTTTGCAGCGGCGATAATCTCGGCTTTGCGGGCAAGGCGCTCTTCCCGCGAGTCGGTGGCGGCAAACATCACTTCCAGTTCGGCAATCAGGCTTTGGATAAAGGCATAGTACGCCGCTCTGTCGGCGGCTACCAGGTCATCGGCGTTGCCGCTGTCGTTGCCCGCATCGCCTGTCGTTTCCATAAACAGCCGCGCACCTTCCGTGCCGATAAACGCCGCCAGTTGTTCGTTGAACTGCGTGTGATGTTTCAGCCATACGGTGCTGTGAACCAGCTCGTGGATGATAAGGTCGGCGAGTTCCTTGTCTGAATACTCCCGCATAAAGGAAAATAGCGGGTCTTTGAACCAGCCCAGCGTGCTGAACGCGCCCACGCCGCGAATCCACACGTCGAGTTCCTTCGCCTCAAGCTTTTCGCGCTCACGGCGGGCATCTGGCACGTTGAAAAAGCCCTTGTACGGCATTCTGCCAACCACCGGAAACCACCAATAGTGGCGCGTAAAAGAATCCGGGGCGCTGGCGGAAACCACCGCCGCCAGAAAATCGCGGTCAAGAGCGACATATTTAGTGTAATTTTTGCTGCCCTTCAGCCCCAAATGCCCTGTGGCAAAGGAGCGTATCGTATCAACTCGTTCAACAAAAATGCGCTCCTCTTCGGGGGTATCTTCCCGCGCCGCAAGTTTCTCCAGCGGAACAGCTCGGTTTAGGTATCCCAGATACGCCGTCCCCTGCTTCATGCTGTAACAACCGGAACAAGCGACCAGCGCACTTACGAGCACAAACGCGGACAGGACAATTGGCAAATTTGAATGAATGAAGGTAAAAACGTGCTTCATAATAAGAAGTGTACATCAAAACGGGCTTTTTTGAAACCTGCTTTTACAAAAAAAAGCCCCCCGGGAAAAGGAGGTGAGGAAACCCGGGGGGCCAACTGTGGTACGTTGGATGTCTCGCATATTGAAAAGCATAGTAGCTACTGCTTTCGCAGCAACTAAAAACGCACCATCAGCATTACTATAAAGATACGCAAAATCTTGCTTTAAGTCAAGGTTTTTTAGAAAAAAATAGTGTAAAAAATGCACTATTTTTAAGAAAAAGTTGCTTTTTATAGATTGAGCCTCCTTGCATGCAAGTATACAGTGTTGGGAAAATCGTAACATCATTATTTACAGGCGTGTAAAAAAGCCGCTGGACTTCGTGAAAAATTTTGGTTACAACCGCCTACACGCTGTAATTCCAGCCTGAGCGGTTCATATCCTCAATCGCTTCCGCCACAAGGTCAACCAGAATGTCCAGCATTTGCTTTCCTTTTTCAGCGTTGGCTTTTGTCGGGTCTCCGGTTGCGCCTGTTTCGCTTACTTCTTTAATATCCCAGATGACATTGGCTCTTTGGTTTATGCGAATAATCTTTTCAGGAACCTGCGAAACCGCCTTCGACAAATCAACAAGTTCGGGGCGGACTGCCATCATAATCGACGTTTCGCCTTCGCCACTATGCCCCAACCCGTTCCACACTTCAAAGCGGCTGCCCATAATCGGACCGACTTTTTCCCACCACGCGGGCAGGTAGAGAAACTTCGCGTCAGGATGGCGGTCTTTTACTTTTTGGGCTGCGATAGTGAGCGGCGCGATATTTCCGTCGTGCCCGTTCAGGATATAAATATGCTTGATACCGTTGTTTATCAGGCTTTCAAAAATATCTTCAGCAACGGCGATAACAGTCTCGTACCGCAACGTAACGGACATTGGATATTTGTTGTAGTTTATCGACGTTCCAAACGGAACACAGGGCACGACAACGACATTTTCCACACGCTCAGCCACGCGCTTTGCGACTTCGGTCGGCACAAATGTATCCGGGCCGAGACAGCAGTGCCAGCCGTGGCTTTCGCAGGAGCCAAAACTGCAAATCGCGGTTATTTTTTCCGCTTTTCCCAAAAGCTCTTGTATCTCATGCCCGGTAAATTCATTCAAAAACACTTTCTTCATAGTAAAACTCCTGTAACGCGGTTTTTACGCGCGGTTAATTTCTTCGACCAGTTTATCATCAGCGGCTTTATCCGGCGTAAACTTGTAAATCGCCGTATAAACAACAAACGAGATTGCCATTGCTACAAGGCCGGACGGCAAATCACCGGGCAACGAAATGTGGTACGCAAATAGGTATCCCAGCACCGCGCCAATCCCGAACGAGATAATTCCGGCGTAGCGTACAGCGGGCTGTTTGTTGATAAGCTTTGCGGAATACTTTTCCCGCCGCACAATGAAATAATCCGCGAGTATCGGGGCGGCCAGCGGCGGCGCAACGGCTCC
>WQZT01000125.1 GCA_009780595.1 Treponema sp.
ACCTAAAATTTGGCGGTACTCGTCATCGGTCGGCTGGCGGTGAGCGCCTGTCGCAACCATAAAAGTAACAGCGCCGCCCAGCCCAGCCTTTTCGATTTCCGGCATGAGAGCTGTCAGCATTGCCTCTGTAGGCGTTGGTCTTGTGGCATCGTTAATGATAACAAGGAGCTTTGTGCCGCCCTGCAAAAAATCCTGCAGGACAACGCCGTTCTGTTTCCCAGATGCCCCGTAGGGCTTATTCAAAGCGGCAACAAGCAACGCTTCCGCACCGCCTTCGGCATGGTACTCGTTGGGTTCTGCCACCGCCAGAAGATTTTCCTCAGAAAATTCAAGGGGAAAACTCTTGTTCAGATAGGGTAATTGCAAGAGCATAATAACCTCCTTCGTTACTTGTTATTCTTTACCGTTCCCCCGCGTCAGAACTCAAAGCTTTCGGCGGGCCGAGAACTTCCGCCATGATGACCGCCTGTTTCAACGGGGAAAGATGGTTCAGGTTGAAAGCAAAATCCTGCCCCGCCGAACTTGTCCGTGCCGCCGCAGACGCTTTCATCGGAAACAGTTCGTCAAAGCTGGGCGATGGCAGCGGCGGGGGAGCTTTCGGCGCGGCGGGTTTTGCCGCCTGTTTTTTAGCAGGCGGCTTTACCGGAGACACCGAAGACGGTTTTTTCAAATACCCGGGAATATAATCGTCCTCTTCTTCTTCAAGGAGAACCAGAGGAGTTCTGCGGGTTTTCTGACGCGCCATTGGCTCATATTCCGGCTCGGCTGACGCGCCCTCAGCGGTGTTCTTCTCCTCTTCCGCTCTCTGCTTTCTCGCCTGAGCTATAGTCCTGCCCAGAAAAATTGCCAGCGCAACGGCGATAAAAATCACATTGGAGAAGTTTTCAAACATGTGCCGTCTCCGTTAGCGTCCCGTCGTAGCGGGCGGTGTCGGAGTTCCGGGAGTGCCTACTTGCCCCGCCGATCCGCTACTGCCGCCGATAGAAGTCCGCATATCGGTGTCAGCCTGGATATTTTTCAGGCGGTAATAATCCATCACGCCAACGTGCCCGTTCTTGAAAGCTTCGGCAATCGCCAGCGGAATTTCCGCCTCCGCCAAAACGACCTTCGCGCGGTTTTCCTGCACTTTGGCAATCATTTCCTGCTCCTGCGCGAGAGCCACCGCCCGGCGTTTTTCGGCTTCCGCCTGGAAACGGCGCTTGTCGGCATCCGCCTGATCCGCCTGAAGTTTTGCACCAACGTTTTCGCCAACGTCAATATCCGCAATATCAATCGACAGAATCTCGAACGCCGTTCCCGCGTCCAATCCCTTTTTCAACACAGTTTTGGAAATATTATCGGGATTCTCAAGCACCGTTTTGTAACTCTCGGAAGAACCGATGGTAGTAACAATACCTTCGCCAACGCGGGCGATGATTGTCTCCTCTGTCGCACCGCCGACCAGCCGCTCGATGTTCGCACGCACGGTAACCCGCGCCTTAACGCGAAGCTGGATACCGTCCTTCGCCACCGCATCAATCGTGGTTTTGCCCTTGCTGGAATCCGGGCAGTCGATAACCTTCGGGTTGACGCTGGTTCGCACGGCTTCGTACACATCGCGCCCGGCGAGGTCAATCGCCGCCGCCCGCTGGAACGGCAGGGGAATGTTCGCCTTGTTCGCCGCCACCAACGAGCGGCTGACCTTGTACACATCCCCGCGCGCCAGAAAGTGCGTTTCCAGCATATCGCTGTCAACGTTGATTCCGGCTTTGGTAAGCATAATCCTTGAATCGACAATGGTGCCGGGCGTTACGTGCCGCAGCCACATTCCAATGAGCTTGCCCATACCGACATACGCGCCCGACAAGAGCGCCCGCAGCCAGAGCCCGAAAAAACGGAAAAACAGGATTAAAAATCCCAGCGCTAAAAGCCCGACAAAAACAATTAGAAAAAAAGACGGAACTTGAAACATTAAAAACTCCTTACACTCTTCTTACGATAATTCTATTTCCCCGCACGCGGGTTACTGTAATATCTTTGCCTTCCTCGACAAACTCGCCATCGGCTTCAACCGTATAAATCTTGCCGTCAATCAGCGCCCGCCCCGAAGGACGCAAAACCGAATCGGTAACGCCGAATTTTCCAACCAACGCAAGAAACACTTCCTCGTCCTCGCTCGCCATGCCGGATTGGGCTGAATAAGTCGTTCCGGCGGGGTGCGATGCTTCGTACGCCTTCATCGCCGGGGAATCCGGATCGGGGCCGCCAGCGGTTCCGGTGATGGCGGCTTTCAGCATAAGCCTGTCGAACATCC
This sequence comes from Treponema sp., assembly GCA_009780595.1. Taxonomy (GTDB): domain Bacteria; phylum Spirochaetota; class Spirochaetia; order Treponematales; family Breznakiellaceae; genus WRKT01. The sequence goes on from WQZT01000125.1 coordinate 2,294, forward strand.
TGATTTTGGGGCCGGCAAGGGCGATAATTACGATGCCGACAACTGACGCGATAAAACTCATAAAAACGACCAGCGCGTTCCGCCCCAAAACCTGCCATTCCCAGTCAAAGCGCGGGAGAACAAAATCCTGCATCGACAGCACGAGGGAAACCCCGATGAGAAGAATGCCGGAAATGCCGACAACGCCAAAGCCCGGCAACACGAAAATCTCCACCGCCAAAAGCCCCAGCCCTAACAGGAAAAGAATGATTTCAAGGGAATCGACCCGCCCCAAAAGGGCGCTGGAGCCGAACACCAGAAGAAACGCCATAATACCTGCAACGCCGGGAATGCCAAACCCGGGGGACTGAAGTTCCAGAAAAATCAGCACCAGCCCCAGCAGTATCAGAATTCCCTGCACCATTCCCGATGTCAGAAACGATACAAACGCATCCGCTGCGCTCGGCGACGATTCGGTCAGCAGCACGCCATCCCCGATAGTGGCAAGGAGGCTTTCGCGGTCATCCAGCAAGTCGGTGATAAGCCCCAAATGCAGCGCTTCCCCGGCGGTAAGTGACAGGAGCTTGCCGCGCTCGGAGATAATCCCCACGCGCTGAATTCCCGCCGCGCCGCCGTCACGCTCCATCCGCAGCAGTTCATCAGACGTTACCGCTTTCGTTTCCCCGCTGATAATAACTTCCCACAGCTCGATGTCAAAATCCACCATCGCAAGCCCGATGCCCACCGGATGCCCGTTCCGCTCCGCCAGCGCCGCCATTTGCGAGCGCACCGCGGCGACAGTCTTTTCCCCCGCCGCCGTTGTCCCTTCCGGCCCCGCCAGCACAGGCGCCGCCGCCCCGACAGACGTTCCCGGAGCCATGTAAATATCCTGGCAGGAAAAGGCGATGATCGCTCCGGCAGACCAGCTAACCCCGACAGACGTTTCGCTGGGAGTGATCCACGCGATAGTTCTGGCGTTTGTTATAGATGTAATAAACGAGGTAATCTGCAAGGTCGCGTCCACGCGCCCGCCAAACGTGTCAATTTCGAAAATGAGGTACTGCGCGCCCTGCGCCAACGCCTTGCGGGCTTCCCGCCGAATAAAAACCGTGGTTGACGGAGCAATTTCACCGCGAATAGGAATAAGCCACACCGATGTCCCTTCGGCAGACTGGGCTATGGCAAGAATAGGAAAAAGAAGGCAAATCAGTATTGCCACTCTGTAAATTTTTCGTAGAGAACTCATGCTTTTATTGTAGCACCTCCGAGGCTTTTTGTCATATATCTTTTTAATTTTGTTGATGATTTTAAGGTTTCGGCGCGACAACTCTCACTACGAGCAAGCCCTCGTTAGTGATCCCGCTGACTTTCGCCCGTAATATAGTTTCTTGCCCGACTTTCAATCCCTTAATTCTGGCAGCGCGCCCTGAAGAAGTCAAGAGTTCCACAATGCTGGAATCATCTACCTTAAAACTCACCTTGCGCCCACCTATCCCATCTGAAGGATTTACCATTAAGTAAACAAACGTTGAGTTGCCTTGCGTTATTTCTATATCGCCCGTCTCAAAATAAAGCGTTATACCTGTATCTTCAAAATCACACCCAACCAGCAGCACCGCAAAAAGCGCAACCATCGCAAACACAAATCGCCGTTTCATAAACTCTCCCCTTGTATCTATCTATAAAAACATCTGCGCGCAGGCGCAGTTACAAACACGTGTATATATCGGTAAGAACCGCGTGATTCTAGTGTTATATAACTGCTTTTTATACTCTAAGTATATGAATATTTTTACGTTTTTTCAATATATGTGATACGTGGCGACAATTGCATAGATTAATACTTCAACTTTATAGTATAGTTTCAGCAAGGTGGTAGCATGAAAATTTCCAGGAAAACATTCGGCGTTCTTTCTAACGGGAAAAAAGTGCATCTGTACACGTTGAAGGCTGGCGAGTTGTCCCTTTCGGTCTGCACGCTCGGTGCGGCGTGGACGTCCCTCATGGTGCCTTCCTCAGTGCCGGCGGTGATACCTTCAACGGAAAAGGGGGCTGACGACATTTTGCTGGGTTTCAGCACACTCGAAGGCTACGCAAGCAACCGTTCTTTTGGCGGAACGGCGGGGCGTTTTGCGGGGCGCATCGGCGGGGCGAAGTTTTCGCTTTCAGGCAAAGAGTATTCCCTGCATAGAAACAACGGCGAAAATTCCCTGCACGGCGAGCGCGTGGGCTTTGCCAATCAAATCTGGAAGGCTGAAGCCTACGAAGAGCGGGACGGCGTTTTTGTGCGATTCGAACTGAAAAGCCCCGACGGGCAGGAAGGTTACCCCGGCAATGTGCGGGCGGCGGTGAGTTACGGCCTTACCAAGTCGAACGAGCTTGTCGCAGACTATCAGGCGAAGGTCGACGCTCCCTGCCCGGTGAACCTGACCAACCGCGCTTTTTTCAACCTTGCCGGAGAAGGCCGGGGCATGAGTGTCCTTTCAACCGAAATGAAACTGTACTGCTCCAACTACCTCGAAACCGATGACGCGCTTATTCCCTCGGGCACAATCCTTCCGGTAGCGGGCACGCCCTTTGACTTTACCGCGAAAAAGCCCATCGGCAAGGACATCGGCGCTCTGGCGGAAACGGCGGCGGGCGGCTATGACCACTGCTTCGTTATCGATAGAGGCGGAGAGCCGGGCGATTTGCGCCCCTTTGCGGAAGTGTACGAACCGTTCAGCAAGCGGTATATGCGCGGCTTTACCACCCAGCCCGGCGTTCAGTTCTTCTCGGGGAACAATATCTCCGCCGTGTCGGGGAAAATCGGCTCGGTGTATGAAAAACACGGCGGCTTTTGCCTTGAAACCCAGCACTTCCCCGATTCCCCCAACAGGCGGGAGTTCCCCTCGGCGATTTTCGGCCCCAACCGCGATTACCACGAAAAAGCGGTATTCGTCTTTGATTGGTAAATCCGCCAAAGGCGGATTTACTGGGGAGTTTTTGCTTGCCAAAACTCCATGCTCGTAGTGTAGGACTGATGCGTCGAGGGCGGACTAGTTAGGCTTGAGCCACGCGCTTTACGGCAACAGCACCA
>WQZT01000126.1 GCA_009780595.1 Treponema sp.
CGTCAAAACCTACTATCTGGCGGGGATAACGGCTGATCATCGTCATAGCATACATATTTATGCCGTTTTCATATCCCTTTCTCCCGTTCGTAAACCAAAACAGCTCCTCAAGCTCGAATGCTGCACAATCAGTTCACCAGTTCAAGCCTCTGCTTCAACGCTCGCGACCGTCAGCGCCTCCCCCACGCTGTAATAGTAGCCGTTGTGTTCCTTGACAGTTTGTATGTCCGCAAAATACCCATCTATCTTTTCGATAGTACCCATATAAATTAGTTTAGCATCGAAGGGGAATTTTGAAAATTGATTTCCGTGTTATCACTCGTACCAGCCTCCTAGTGCTCCCCAGCAGCAGCCAGATAGCCTTAACCCCGTGGATATCCGGCTTACGGAAAAACCGTTCTTAACCCGCATCTCATACGTTATCTGTTTATTTGATAAAGAATTAATAAACAACCCCGCTCTGAAGGGAGGGGTATTAAACCAGCTTGCGAATAAACCGATTAGAGAGATAGTCGTGGTCGAACAGTACCAGGCGCAAAAATTGATTTCCATACCTATGCTATAATACCACCATGAAGCACTTCAAAGCCGAATGGTTTAACGACGATGATTTTTGGGAACAGTACGCTCCGGTTATGTTTGATGAGAAGCGCTGGGAAGAAGTGCCGCAGGTGGTTTCAAGCATCGGGCAGTTTGCAGGGTTTGACTTTGCAACCTCACCGCGCATCCTTGACCTGTGCTGCGGTTTTGGGCGCATTACGCTTGAACTTTCGCGGCGGGGAGCTGCCGTGTGCGGCGTTGACATAACCGCATCGTACCTTGCCGCCGCGCAGGAAGATGCCGCGTACGAAGGGCTTGCGATCGAGTTCGTTCACGATGACGTCCGCGCCTTCAAGCGGGAGAACACATTTGACGCGGCGCTTAACCTGTACAACTCCTTCGGATATTTTCAAAATCAGACAGACGATTTTCACTTTCTGGAAAATATCCGTCACTCGCTGCGACCCGGCGGCGCGTTGATCATTGATGTGCAGGGCAAGGAACTTGCCGTTCGAGATTACACCGAATCGCAGTCGTTCGAGCGCGCGGGGCTTACCGTGCTTGCCGAAACTGTCCCGGTTGATTCGTGGGGGAGTTTGCACAATCGCTGGGTGATACTAAAAGAGGGCGAGCAGCGGGAGAAGGTTTTTAACCAGCGGCTTTATTCTGCTGTGGAACTGCGCTCTGCTTTGCTAGCGGCGGGCTTTGCCGAAGTGGAAGTGTACGGCGGCTGGGATAAACGCCGCTACGATTATAATGCGGACACTTTAATTATTGTTGGTAAAAAAAGCAAAGGCAGTGTATAATCGATCCTGAAGGTTCTAGATTCTACATTTCAATTCTTACAAGGTGGCGATTATGGCAGAACGATTATCAGCAGAACAAACGCTACTAGAACAAACGTTGCGCGAAGCTCTGGATTTTGCCCGCCCGCATATCGGTGCGGGAACAGTTGCATCGTACATTCCGGAGCTGGCGAAGGCGAACGCCGCGCACCTGGGTGCTTGCATTATGACAGCAGACGGCGGCTGCTTATGCTCAGGCGACTGGCAGCACGATTTCACAATGCAGAGTATATCGAAAACCATCACGTTGATCCTCGCGCTGAAACTGGCGGGGCGGGAAAAAGTTTTCAGCAAAGTCGGCGTTGAGCCAACCGGCGACACGTTTAACTCCATCGTAAAACTGGAAACAAAAACGCACTTCCCGCTGAATCCGATGATCAACGCCGGAGCGATTGCAATTTCCGGTTGCTGTATCAGAGCCAGCGTAAACCCGCACGGGGAGTTTCTGAAACTCGCAGGAAAACTCTGCGGGCGGCAGAACATCGAGATGGACAACGCCGTGTATTTGTCCGAGCACAACGCCGGAATGCGTAACCGCTCGATGGCGTACCTTATGCATGGCGAGGGTGTGCTGGAGTGCGATGCCGAAGCTGCCGTTGACCTGTACTTCAAAACGTGTTCCACACTTGCGAACGTGCGCGATTTGGCGCACTACGCGCTGGTGCTGGCGAACAACGGCAAAAGCCCCACAACTGGCGAGGTGCTGGTGGAGGACTGGATCGTGCGGATTGTCAAAACGCTCATGCTGACTTGCGGTATGTACGATGGTTCGGGTGAGTTTGCAATCCGGGCGGGAATGCCGGGAAAAAGCGGCGTTGGCGGCGGGATTATGGTCTGTGCGGAAAACAAAATGGGCATTGCAACCTTCGCCCCGGCGTTGAACAGCAAGGGAAACAGCTCAGGCGGGCTTTTGGTTATCGAGTACCTGTCGCAGAAACTGGGCTTGCACCTGTTTTCCGGGAACGTTCACTACGGAGCGGAAGGCAACGCGCTGTGAGCAGCGGCGGTGTACGTCGCGTGCGTCTTTACAGTGCGGTAAACGCGCCGTAGCACACGGTTTGCCCGTCATCGCCAGTGTGCCCGGACAGCGGGAGCAGAGCGGAAAAGCGCTTATTGCCGAGCAAGCCGCTGTCAAGCAACGCGGCAATGATTGAGCCGCCGCACGCGCTGATGCGCCCTTCGTCGAGCCCAGCGCGAAACGCCCCGCTGTTCCGGTTGTGCAGCAGCGAGCTAAAACCATCCGCCATCGAAAGCGCGTGCGCCGGGTCTTTGCTTGCGGCGGCGTTGCTGCTTATTACCAAAAGGCTTTCATCCATATACTTAAAAATTATGTTGAATACTTTTGAAAGGGCGGGCTTCAGAGCGTCTGCGCCGCCTTGCACGAGAATGGGGACAATGTGCGCGGCGGGAAAACAGTATTTCACCATGGGGAGAAGCACTTCTAGCGAATGTTCGGCGAGGTGAAACAGATCGTTTTCTTCGACAAAGGGAAACGCGGCGGCGCGAAGTTCTCCGTTGATGCGCCTGTCCACCGGAAGATCGCCGAGCGGAGTTTGAAAGGCATCGGATTCGGAAAGGTATATTCCGCTTTCGCCGGGACTATGGCAGGGGCCGATAAGAAAAACTCTGCCCGCTGGTGAGTCTGCCGCCGGATGCGCCTGCACTGCCGCAAATGCCGCCGCGCTTGCCGCCCCCGAAATCTCCCACGCCGCGTGGGGCGCGATAATTACCTGCCCTCCGCGCGGGAAGCTCTCCGAGCCGTCCTGCACGTTCCACGCCGCCAGCTGGCGAGCAACCGCCTTTCCGCTTTCGGGGTAAAAAATGCCGCTCACTGCGGGAGGCCGCCGCAGGTACGGTGCGGCTTGTTCGTATAAAGGATTGTGATACACAGGCGGCGCATCCGAAAACTGCCGCAAGATTCTGCCAAAACCGGCTCTGGCGCAGGGAAAACTTTTCCTCGCCAGAGACTCTCTCCTCTTTTCCATACGGAAGTATAATCGTGCGCAGCATCTCTTTCAAGTCCCTGACAACAGGGGAATTGGGAACAATTATTTGTGTTCATAGCTAGAAAATAGTAGTAGCACCGATGCTATTGCTGAGGATATTGAAGATTATGTGGATGTTGTTTCCGGACTGGAATTAACATGCAAGTGTCACAATATTTCTCTAAGCGCGTCCCCGTTAATAAATATGCGTACATCAAACGCACGAATATTTTGCATCGAGCTTTCCATATATCAAAGAGTTAGATGACCTGGTAGAAAAGACAAAGCGAATTTTTGCGTCTTATCAGATACTGTTTGCCATCAACAGGAAATATCCCCAGAATTAAACAGTAACTTCCATATTATTATTTGATACGGTTTCTCACCCCCAATTTCTCAGCGAAAAACTCCAGCTGTTGCCTTCGCTTGGCGCAGTGTCTTTCGTTTGCGTCGTCGTGCTAACAATAGACAGTGGAAAAGATTCTTCTCTCAGTTTTCTATTGCTACACTTGTAAAAATATTTATAAAATGCAAAAATAAGCACAATGCACTTTCGTATGAAGTGGCGAATTTTGGAAAGGTGCAAGGAGTACGAGATGGAAGGAAGGGGTATATGGCGAGTAACTGTAATCGGGAGTATCGCGGCGCTGATGGTAGCGATAGCCGTGTGAGACAACGGACAACACCGCCGCTACCAGCGAATACACAGCCCCCAATGTTTATGGAAACAGTGGAAGTTGCTGGTGGGAAGTTTATGTTCAGGAAGAACGGCGCTGAAGAAGGTGGCACATTGGAAACAGTGGGAAAATTCCACATGGGGAAATATCCAGTAACACAAGGGCAGTGGAAAGCAGTGATGGGCAGCGACAAAAACCCGAGCTGTTTTGACGGGGAAAAGGCTTATGATATTGCTGATACGTGGGATGAAATAAAGGCAACGCCGAAGTTCAACCGGGACAATCTGCCTGTGGAAACAGTGAGCTGGTATGAGGTGCTGGTATTTGCGAACAAGCTGAGCGAGAAGGAAGGCTTGCAGCCCGTGTACGAAATCAAAGGCGAGATGGATCCAGCCAAGTGGGGCGACGTTTCGACTGCTGCGAATGATGATGGCTGGGATGCGGTGAAAGTAGTGGCAGAAGCAAATGGGTGGCGATTACCGACGGAGTACGAGTGGGAATTTGCTGCGAAAGGAGGAGTGAAATCGGTAGGGTACAAAGGAGAAAACACCGACAAGTACTATGTGTATTCCGGTAGCGATACTGCAGGCGAGGTAGCTGTGTACGAAGAAAACAGCGGCGGACGAACGCACGAAGTTGGTAAGAAGAAACCGAACGAGCTTGGTTTATATGATATGAGCGGCAACGTGTGGGAGTGGTGTTTCGATAAGTATGCGGAGACTGGCATGCTGAGCGCGAACCGCGTGTTCCGTGGCGGCAGTTGGTACATGGATGCGACACTCGTCGGTTCAGCCATCCGTAACATCCTCAGCCCCGACTCCCGGTATATCGACATTGGCTTTCGGCTGGTGCGCTCCTAGCTCTGTGAATTGCAAAAACAGAACACCCGCAGAATAAACTGCTTTCCTGCAAGCTTGATCGCAAGCCTTACTTGCATGCCGGGCTTGCGAATATGAGTAACACGTTCCTGGTAGTATTCGGATTGAAAATCCAGGGATTACAAATCTGCAAGAAAACTGGAACGTGTTTTTTTATGTGAAACTTCCCCCGCAAAAGCGCTAACTGTTCCCCTCGCTCGGTGCTACTTTTCTTCGCTTGCGCTTTCACCGAACGTTAGTAAACCAAAACAGCTCGCCAAGATCGAATGCCGTACAATCAGTCTGAGGGCTTATCCAGATGGCGGGGGATTTTTTCCCCTCTTCTATTGCCCACCGGTATACATTGGATTTACTCATTCCTAACGCTTTTCCCACAGCCCTGCCTGAGTAACCGAGCATCAGCAAC
>WQZT01000127.1 GCA_009780595.1 Treponema sp.
CACGCCGAGAATCCGATTGCCGCTACCAACGCGATAATCCCAAAAAGCTTACCATTGTTCATACTTGAACCCTCCTGTGGCTGCACATTGTGCAATCTTAAATTAACCCTTAAAACAAAGGGTTTATCATTATATGATTTCTTTAATTTAAGGTTTTGTCAAGTAGCAAACCCTCATTTTTGGCTAGTGTGATATTATGAGTTTTAGGAATAATTTAAGAGAAGCTCTTGATTTTTCATACATGGAGCAAAAAGAGTTAGCGGCAAAGACGGGGCTTAGTCTTAAAACAATAGAAAATTATGTTAAAAAAGATGCTTCTGTTCCCGCCGCTGACAAAGCGGTCAGGATTGCGCAGGCTTTGGGGGTAACGGTGGAGTACCTTGTAACCGGGAAAAACGCGGCGGGCGAAAGGGGCGGCGCGCAAGTCGGGAAAGAGGTCATTGATATTCTGACGAAGCTGGATGCATACAACTACGAGGTTGTTGTGGCACTTGCACAGACGCTGTTACATCTGCAATCGGGGAAGCACAAGCGCTAGCTAAAACACCGGGGCAAGTCCGACAAGCCCTTTGACTTCGCGGTCGGCGAAGCGCAACCCGCCGCCGACGAAAAAGTCGCGGTTGTCGCTCAATGCGTTGGTTATCCCGCCGTGCAGGTAAATCCAGTTCCACGGATAGTTGGAATCGGGGTTGAAAAACGGGTACACGGTAACGGTACTTCGCAGGTTTGGGGCGTTTCCAGCGGTAAAACGAAACACTTCTCCAGACACGCTCATCCAACGGAGCGCTTGCATATCCAAGCCAAACCCTGCTGTGCCTTCCAAAAGCCCGCCACGCACGGTGAAAATGCCGAACTTTCTGGCAAGTTCGGCATCGATGGCAAACTTGGAACTTGTTTCCGTGTGGTTCATAAGCTCGCCGTTCTCGTTGTAGGTTTTTTGCACACTGCCACCCACGACACCGTCTGGCGCTGACGTTACGCCGATACGATACCAGCGATCCTTGGAGCGCGGCTCAATTCGCAGCGATGCCGAAGCTTGCGCGGACTGCGCCAGAACGCCGTAACTGGCGTTGGTGTCTATTTGTATACCAAGCCCCAGCGCACGCTCGACGATTTCCCCGGCGTTGGTTACCACGCCGTTGGCATTTACAGCAAGGTCTGAAATGTTGCCCAGCGTTTCTTCAAGCCGGATTGCAATAGCTTCAGTTCGTTCGGTAGCGGCTAAAATATTCTGGTACACGCCGTCGTCGAAAAATGCCTGCCCAAAGTTGCCTTTCCCGGCGGCGACTTCCGCGGTGATAATCCGCAGGTTCGCCATAATCTCGCCCAGATCGGCAAACGTTCCCGCAATGCTGCCCTCGCTGGATTGGAAGAGCCGCTCTGTCCGCTCGGTGATAAGCGCAGTCGATTCCAGTATCCGCGAAATATTATCGAGCTGCGCCTCAGACTGGGCATCGATTCTTTGTGTGAGCGACGCAATCGCTTCAAGCGAAACCGCAAGGAGCGCCATCTGGTTTGTGCGGAATTCGTCCAAGATAAGATTAACCTGGCTCCCAATATCCTGCACGGTACTTATCACTCCTGACATATCCCCCGTTCCCGCATTTGTAGAAATAGTGCCGCCGGGCGGAATGAGCGGCGTCATTTCCGTACCCGGATGCAACGAGAGAACCGACGTCCCCAGCAGCGATGACGCCTGACGGCTGATGTAGGCATCCTGGTACAGCGGAATATCACTCAATAGGACAAACCTGACACGCGCCTGTGTCCCCTGAAGGCTGAGCCGTTTCACCTGCCCCACCGGCACGCCTGACAAGAACACTTTCGAGCGGGTGGAAATTCCTGTGGCGTCTGCAAGGACAACTTCGTAGAAGGTCGTGTTGAGGCGGTTGATTCCATTCGTGGTGAGAAGCATATACGTGATCCCCGCGCCTCCCAGCACTACAAAAAAAAGCGCAATCTTAATGTACTTTGCAGAACTCATATGTTTAACTCACTAAAAGAAATTTGGAGAAAGTCTTGCACCAGAGGATGTTCGGAGTGCGCCACGTCTGCCGGCGTTCCGTCAGCAATAATAAAGCCTTGATCCAAAAATGCAATTCTGTCAGCAATGCGAAACGCTGCCGGAATGTCGTGCGTAATCATAAGGCAGGTGATGCGAAGCTCCTGATTGACCCGCACAACAAGGTTGTCGATGGTCTCTGCCAGCACGGGGTCAAGCCCGGTTGTCGGCTCGTCGAAAAAAAGAACCTCCGGCTCCATTATCAACGCCCGCGCAAGCCCCACACGTTTCCGCATACCACCGGACAATTCCTCCGGGCGCTTCAATTCTATACCAGGAAGTTCGATCCATTCAAGGAGTTCGTTCACGCGCTTTCGGATTTTGCTCTTGTCTTTCATCCCGAGCACTTCTTTCAGCGGAAACGCGAGGTTTTCGCCCACATTCATCGAATCGAACAGCGCTGCGTTTTGGAAAGAGTAACCGAACGACTTCCGCATTGCGATAAGCGCGGCGTGGCTCAGCGCAGTCAGCTCGGTGTCCTTAAAAAAAACCTTACCGCTGTCAGGCGTCATCATTCCGATGATCGATTTAAACAGCACGCTCTTACCCGTGCCGCTTTGCCCGACAATGGCGTAAATTGATTTCTCCGGAATTTCAAGACTCACGTCTTTCAAGACGGTTTTTTTATCAAACGATTTTGAAAGATGTTCCAGGCGGATGATAGGTTTTGCGGAAACGCCAGCGGTAGCGGTGGCACCAACAGCGATGCCAGAGGCGCGAAGTTCAATATCACTCATTGGTATAAAATGGGCAGCATAAATGTGGTGAGAATATAGTCCGCCACCATAATCGACACTGAGGACACGACGACTGCGCGGGTTGTGCTGTCTCCCACCCCGGCAGCGCCTTGCGTTGTCTCCAGCCCATTGAAACAGCAGATGGTTGCGGTTATAAACCCCATCACTATTGCTTTCAGAAGCCCCGTGAAAATATCGAGCGGGCGCACCATCAAAAACATATAATCAAGATACCCGGCTGAATCGATCTCAAAGAGAAACACGGCGATGATTGATGCTCCTACCATTCCAATAATGTTAGCAAGAACGGTAAGCAGCGGAAAACACAGAAGGCAGGCGATTACTTTTGGCAAGACGAGGTAATGCACGATATTCACCGACATTGATTCCAGCGCGTCAATTTGCTCGGTTACTTTCATCGTGCCAATTTCGGCTGCCATCGCCGAGCCGTTTTTGGCGATGAGCATGAGCGCGGTGATGAGCGGGGCAAGCTGCCGCGCCAGCGCGATACCGACCAGCGCGCCTACGCCAATCTCCGCCTGAAACGGTCTGAGAAACGTTATGAGTTGCAACGTGAAAACCATTCCGATTGCAGCTCCTGAAAGCATAACTATCTGAATGGAGTTTATTCCGATTCGTTCTATTTCGCCGATGCACTGCAAGCGGCGGGACGGCTTTTTGGGAATGACGCGAACGATTTCTCCTAGAAAGACAACGTAGCGCCCCAGCACTTCAAGCGAGGCAAAAATCCCGCGCGGCATTAGCTCCCTCCCGGCGCGGGCGGCAGGAAGTTTTCTTCGGAGATGCCGAACGATTCGGTTTCCTGATTTCCCTCAGGTTCAACGTGAACCATTATATCGTAGACATTTTCAATTCGCGCTTTAATTGCCCGTTCGACTTTGCGGGCAATCGTGTGCGCTTCGGTAACGGTGAGGCGGGATGGCACTTCGATGTCGATGTCGATCGCCCAAAACCCGGCAATGCGCCGCATCCTCACGCGGTGGGGCTTGCCCGCTTCCGCCACTGAGTGTACGGCATCGAACACGCGGCTGTAATATTTCTTGCTGGAGCCGCCGTCCATCAGTTCGGTGTTTGCTTCCAGGAAAATGCCGAACGCGGCTTTTATCACCCACACGCCAACGGCAAGCGCCGCCCACGAATCGATGACGGCAATATCAAAGAGCATGGAAAGCCCAAGCCCCACAAGAACGCCTACCGAAAGCAGCACATCGGCGGACATATTTTTTGCGTTTGCTTTGAGCATTGGCGAATCGGCTTTTTTTCCCAGCAGGTACTGCGATGTCGCCAGCAGGAGTTTTCCCATTATAGAAATTGCCGTTACGATAAGCGCCGGAAAGGAAGGCACATCCCGCTCTGCTCCGAAAAAAATGTCCCGCCCCGCGCTGAGGATAAGCTGCGAACCGGCAAAAAACAGCATAAACGAAAGCAGCGCAGTTGCCACCGTTTCCGCCCGGCCATGCCCCCACGGGTGCGATTCATCGGCAGGGCGGGCAATTATCCGCGATACGAACAGCGCCATCGCGGCAATCAGCACATCCACCGAGGTGTCAACTCCCGCGCCGATAAGTGCAAGACTGCCGGAGAGAATTCCCGTTGTAATTTTCATCGCCGCCAAGCCGAGATTACCAAACAGCGCGGTCAGCGAGGCAACCTTGATGATACGCGCCTTGTCAAGCCGCTCCCGGTCGCCTAAGTCATGTTTCATTATGATGGTATTATGAAGCATTACGGCAAAAAGGTCAAAGAGGGGGCGCGGAATACTCCGCCTGCGACGGAGTATTCTGGAAAGTTTTGGGCAAACTAGCCTGTGGTTAGTTTGCTATGGAGTTTTGGCGGAGCCAAAACTCCATAGTGGAAAATAGGTCTGGAGTTTTGCAAAGCAAAACTCCCCAGCGAATTAGCCGTAGGCTAATTCGCCCAGTTCTTCAGCGGCGGCTTCCCACTGCTGCCCTTTGGCTTCCAGCGCGGCGGCGTTTTCCTGCAACTGGCGCTGCACCGCCTTTGCCTTCTCCCCGCTAGAGTAAACTTCCGGCCGCGCCAGTTCCCCTTCAAGCCGCGTTTTTTCGCTTTCGAGAGCTTCGATCTCTTTAAGGATTTCCGCCTCCTGCCGTTGGAGCCGCCGCATTGCCGTTTGCCGCTGTTTTTCCTGCTCGCGGTGCTCCGCCGCGCTGAGCGTGTTTGCCGACCGATCCGCTTTGAGCAATACCGTCTTGGGCAGCGGCTGTGCTGCTTTTGCCGATTCTGCGGCGGCGGGCTGCGCTTCAGCGGATGGCGACGACAGCGGCGGCGCGGCAAGTCCGGCGGCGGGTTCTTCCGCCCCGGCGATGTCCTGCGCGGATTGTGCAACTCGCTCCAGATAGTAAGCGTAGCCGCCGTAGTACAGGCGATGATTACTGCCGGGCTGCAGCCCCAGCGTTTTAGTGGCGAGCGCTTCCATAAACCCGCGGTCGTGGGAAACAAAAATAATCGTTCCGGTAAACGCCCCAAG
>WQZT01000128.1 GCA_009780595.1 Treponema sp.
CAGCCACACCCGCGAAGATGTCCCGTGGTATCAGGGGCTTGCGATGGAAACGAACTGGGTAAACCGCGGGCGCTCGCTTGGTCATTATCTGCCGCCGAACTCAGACGAGATTCTCGTGCGGTTGAAACGATGCCGGCAATGAGTAGTCGCGTCAGCGTGCAGTACCAGCTTATCCGGCATGGCGCAGCTTACGGCGACAGAGCGGTCAACGGCAGCTCTCTGTGGTCGGAGCTTCAGCCGGGGGGGCGGGAAGAGCTGAGAAAATATTTTTTGCGCGATGGCGCGTATGAGTGGATGAACATCGTGCGGCTGCGGGGGGAATATTCTCTGACGGCGCGGAAGATTCCGATAACGGCGTTTGCAGAAATCGGCGGTGTGTATTCGTACTTCACCGATATTGACGGAGAGCCGAATGCGGAACCTGGTTCGTACAGGCGGGTAGATACGCCAGAGTACCCAACCTCGATGCGCTTTATCGCTAGTCTTGGTGTGCAGCTTTTCCCGAAGTAGGAATATCAAGCGCCGGCAAAACGGCGGCGGACTGGGCTGCGGCCTTGTTCTCCGCTGTGATTGCCTGGAACACCTCGTGCCGAAACACCTTCACCGATTTCGGCGCATCAACGCCTAAGCGTACTTGGTCGCCGCGTATATCGATAATAGACACGGAAATATCATCGCCGATCATTATTTTTTCGTTGATTTTTCTGGATAGTATCAGCATAGTATTTCCTTACCGCGTGGTTTCTTGCGAATTGACTTCCGCACTCGCGCCGAACGCGGCAAGCTCGGCGACAATGTCGTGCTTGGTTTTCCAGCGGGCATCGGTCAGCACTGCCTGAACGCCCAGCCGTGTTTCGCGGTTAATCACCAGCGGCCCTTGCAGGTTCGCCGTAATCGGGCTTCCGTCGACAGGAATCGTAACAATCGAAAAAATGAGCGCTTTCTCAGGGTCTGAAACGCCAATGGGCAACAGTTCCTCGTTATCGATATTCATCTCGTAATCGGGTCTGAAGATAAACGGGTTGATCAGCACAAACGCTACATTCTGCTCATCAATCGACTGTAGCCAATAGAACGGCTGCTGCTCGGCATCAAAGATGGCGTACTCTTTCAGCGATTCAAATCCCAAAATGCCTGACGGAAAACTAATTTTCTGCCGCTCGTTTATTTCGATAGGGCCGTACGCCTTTGTCTCAATTTTCACACTATTCTCCCTTGTATTGTATCTCAGCCGTGGAGTTTTGGCAAAGCCAAAACTCCCCAGAATAATCTGCCTTCGGCAGATTATTCCTAGCGGATGAAGTCAAGCAACGTCTGCGGGACTATTTTCGCCGCCGTTTGCAGCGCCGCCCGGTGCGCCAGATCCATCATCGCAAGATCGGTTGCCGCAGTCATCATGTCCACACCGGTGTCCCGCGCCAACATCGCCGCCGTGTTCGGTATTTCCTGATTGAGGCGGCTTGCCGTCATCGCCGCCCGCTCGTTGCGGCTGCCGACTTCCGCAAGGTTTGCGGTCATATTTTCAAGCGCAAGATCGATGCCGCTAAGCCCAAGCCGTCCGACAAAATCGTTGTCGCCGCGCAGCAGGGCATCGCGCAAACGGATAACCATATCAAACGTCGAGCCTCCGGCAACGCGCGCGCTGGGATCCCAATTCGGCGCACCGGGATCGGCGTTAAAGCGGATTATCCCGAGCTCTTCGAGGGTAGACGAACCTTCGCGATCTTCCATGCGGATGAGGTGCGCGCTTGTCCCGGTAATGACAAGCCCCTGCGTGCTGGGATCAACCGAAGCCCGCACTGCCGCGCCTGACTCGTTGATGCTGGCGACAACCGTTGCGAGCGTGTCGCCTTCCCGCACGGGAATCTCATGCCCGTTGATAAAAAACGCGCCGTTCTGCATCGCCCGCCAGTTCGTCGCGTCAACGCTGGAAAAAACCTGCATCCGCTCCGCCCAAAACGCTTGCCCGCCTGAGATGTCCAGATTGATGAACGTTCGCTCGTTGATTTCTGTTCGCCGCGTTGAACCTGCACCGCGGTACTCTACATCAACGACAAGCGCCTCCGGTCCGCCTTCAACCCTGCCCTCGACGATTCTAAACGGCTGGGTGAAAACTCTGTCTCCGGAAAAAAGCTGCCGCGTGTCCGGACCTGTCGCATTGGCAATGGAAACCAGCTCCTTCATCAGCTCGTTCACTTCCATCGCCATGTTGCGCGTGTCAGCTGGCGTGTACGTTCCGTTCGCGCCGGTAACCGCAAGCTCCCTCACGCGCTGCAATACATCCACACCGCGCTGAAGGTACGTATCAACGTGATTGAGATGATCCTGCGCGAACTGCGTGTTGTTCTCAAACCGCGAAAGCCTCGCAAGGAACGACTGGTAGCGCACAGCTCGCGCCGCCGCAAGCGGATCATCGCTGAGGTTGTTAAGTTTGTTACCGCTTGACATTTTGTTTTGCAGATTCTGAATTGCGTCTTCCTTCCTTCGTAGGTAAAACTGAATATCAGTGTTCGGCATATCTGTAGAAACTCGTCTCATAGATTACATCCCCAGCCCGATAATCGTATCGAGCATCGAATTAACTGTCGAGAGAAAGCGCGCCGCCGCCTGATACCCGTGTTGGTATCTGATCAGGTTCGACACTTCCTCGTCCATATTTACCCCGGAAATTGACTGCCGCATATCCTGCAACGTCTTCATAATCTGGTTATTTGTTTCAAGTAGTTTTTTGCTCTGCTCGCCCAGCAGTGCAATATTACCAACTGACGATGCAAAGTAATCATCGAACGTGCGGTACTGCCCGACCATAACTTCGGTGTTCCGAATGGCGGCGATTGCTAGCGCAGCCTCGCCGTTGCCAGCGTTTGCCGGGCGGCCATTTTCGCCGAACCCGGCGGCAACCGAAAGCGGATCGCGCAGAAGTTCGGGGTTGACCTGTATCCAGCCGGACGGGTGCGCGATGGGCGCAACCTGCCACGAGCCAGCTTCGCCGACAAGCGAGTTTACTGCATCCGGCGTGTTCCAGTTGAACGCGCCATCCGGGCCAGATGCCGCAAGCAAGCCCGCGTAGCCTTCCAGAAAGCGCCCGGAATCTTCGATGTGGCGAATGACGAAATCAGGGTTTTGCCAATCTGCCGATGGCGTTGCCGTCATCGTGATGCGCCCTTCGCGGTCAAGGCGCGCCGTTACTTCCGCGCCAGAGCTATTGATCCGCGCCAGCACATCCGCCACCGTGTCAGTGGGAAAGTACGAAACGTCAACATTGCCCTTTGCGCCGGAAAGCGTGATAACGCCGGCAAGCCCGACGTGAGCGCGCGGGTCAAGCTGGTTTGCGCCAGTTGCGCGGAAGATGTACGACGAATCGAACTCCCCGGTTCCCGCCCGGTCAAAATTGCCGTTGATGTTCGTAACAAACGGCTGCTCGGTAAAAAACTGCATCCCTGTCGAGCCGTTGATACCGTACGCATTTTCGTGAACTTCGTTGACAAGCCCGACAAAGTTCATCGTCATATTGTCAAGCGTTTGTATCTCAGAACGAATCGTGCGGTCGCGCAGTTCCACCAGCGCCCCCAAACTTCCGTTGCGCCCGGAGTTGCGCCCCGCGATGTCTAACTCAAGCTCGCTTTGGGTATCGCTCCAGAAAATGTCCGAAAAACCCGTCTCAGGGTTCGGCTGCAATTCGAGCTGGCGACCAATTTGCCCTTGCACTAGCACAAAGCCGTTGGTGTGAACCATAAAGTCATCCGGGTCGCGACTGTCAACGGTAATGTTTAGTTTTGCCGAGAGCTGGTCTACCAGCAGATCGCGGCGGTTAAGCAGATCGTTGGGATTATCACCTTGCGCCCGCACCCGCTCAATCGTTACGTTTAGCTCCGCAATCTGCGTTGAAATAGTGTTGATCTGCGAAACCGTCATGCCGATTTCTTCGTCCGCCTGAGTTCGCAACGTCTGAAAATCGTGGTAACGCTGTTGGATGCTGTCGATGAGCGTGCTACCGCGGTGCAGAACCGCCTGGCGGGGCGCGGTGTCTGCCGGGTGGCGGCCAAGTTCCTGCCACGCATCCCAAAAGGCGTCCATGTTGCCCCTGATGGAAAGATCGCCCGGTTCGAGGTATATCTGTTTGAGGTCGCTAATGTAACGGTCGGCAGTCTGCCAAAACCCCTCCGCACCCCCCTGCGAAATAATGCGCCGATCGAGGAACTCATCCCGCAGCCGCGTTACCCGCTCGGCGATAACACCTTGCCCAATTTGCCCCGCCATCTCGGCGCGGCTAACACCCGGCATAAAGATCGGGTCGAATGCGCTGAACTCTACGCGCTGGCGGGAAAAGCCGTCAGTGTTGAGGTTTGCAAGGTTATGTCCGGTTACGTTGAGCGCCTGCTGGTGCGCCATTACACCGCGGTTAGCGATTTGGATGCCGGTAAAGGTCGATGTCATCTCAGCCTCCGTTAAAACTGATTATTAAAAATGATACTTTTCAGGTCTTGCGAAACAGTACGCCCTTTGCGGCTGTACAGTTTTCCGCCCCGTTCAGGGCACACGGCTTGCAGGTACGCAGTTGCCATCGCTTTAGCTTCGTTGATGTACAGCAGAAAACTTTCCCCGGCGTACTTCGCTTTGAGAGCTTCCGTTTTCAGCTCGCGGTACAGGCGAGAAAGCTCCCGGCTTTCTTCAAGCGGAAGGCGCAGAATGACGGCGTACAACGGCTGCCCGCTCGAGTTCGGCAGGACGGAAAAAAGCCGCGCCCGCTGCTCCTCCAGAGTGGCAAATTCCTCACCCAAGCGGTTCACCTCTGCCGTTTTTTCGTCAAAGTCCGCCCACTCCTTGTCAATAACGGCCTGCCGCACCGCCTGCTGTATCTGTGATATTTTTTTCAAAAGCGCTATTTGATCAGTTACAACCCGAACGCAGTTTTGAAAATTCCAAGCTTCTTTCATACAGTGTCCCCTGGTATATTTTGCGGCATATTTATATGCAGATATACCTTTGTTCTTTACTTATCGGTTTTTTGAAGGGGCAGGTTTAGGGCAAAAGCGTTGTGTGCGGAATAATCTACCTTCGGCAGATTATTCCGGGAAACAGGCGAAAAAGCGTACCGCGTTTTTACGATTTTTTGTAGGAAGTGGAGAAACATTATCCCAAATGATAAAATAGTGAACAGGAACGGAGGGGGACAATGGGTGAAGTACAATGTCCAAAATGCGGCAGAACCGACAAACAGAACAAGAAAGGCTTTACTGCGGTTGGCAGCCAGAGGTATTTTTGTAATGTCTGCCACTATAAGTACACGCCTGAGCGCAAGAA
>WQZT01000129.1 GCA_009780595.1 Treponema sp.
TATTGTCTGCAATTGTTACCGTGTCCGGTGAAATA
The DNA here is from genome assembly GCA_009780595.1 of Treponema sp. Lineage (GTDB taxonomy): Bacteria > Spirochaetota > Spirochaetia > Treponematales > Breznakiellaceae > WRKT01. The sequence continues at coordinate 36 of WQZT01000129.1, forward strand.
ACCCAGCTGTTAAATCTATACCCGGCGTACGTGCCGCGTGTGAGGGTTATTATGTCCCCAACGTTTGCCTTGGGTTTACTTGCCGCTGAATCTGTGCCGCCGTTTTGGTTGACGGTAATATCGTAATCAATCGCTGTCCACGTTGCCTTTACTTTCACTTCCGAAGCGGGCATTTTGAAACTATTTCCGCTAATTGTTAAATTGCCCGGCGAAACAACTTCCCACGTGTCAAATTCGTAGCCCTCGCGGTTTCCTGCTGTCAGGGTTATATCATCCCCCACATTCGCCTGAGTTTTACTTGCCTTCGCCCCTTCGCCGCTGTTTTGGTCTATGGTAATATCGTAGTCAATCAACTTCCACGTTGCCGTTACTTCCACAGCCGCCGCGGGCATTGTAAACGTATTTCCGGTAATTGTTAAACCTTGTGGCTCGATAACCTTCCAGGTGTTGAATTCGTAGCCGTCTTTGTACGTACCGGCTGTCAGGGTTATCGTATTCCCCACGTTTGCCGAATTTTTACTTGCCTCCGAACCAGCGCCAGCGCCGTCGCCTTCGTCTTGATTGACGGTGATGGCGTAATCAATCGCCTTCCACTTCGCCGTTACTTCCACAACCTCATCTGGCATAGTGAACGTATTGTCTGAGGTAAACGTTAATCCCGCCGCAGGTTTTACAACCGTCCAGCCGTCAAAGTCATAGCCAGTGCGAGAGCCGGGTGTCAGCGTTATCGGATCATTCAGCTTCGCCGAATGTTTCGCTGCCGAAGAACCAGAGCCATCGCCCTGATTCACGGTGATGTCGTACGCGCCAGCTTCCCACGCTGCGGTTACTTCCACCGCTCCTTCCGACATAGTAAACGTATTGTCTTTGCCAATCGTCAAGCCTGCAGGTTTTACAATCGTCCAGCCGTTAAAGCCAAAGCCGTCGATTGTGCCAGGTTTCAGGGTTACTTTCGTATCTTTTACCGCCTTGCTGGGGCTTGCCGAAGAGCCAGCTCCGCCATTCTTAATAGTAACAGCATACTCTTTCTTGCCGTCGGTTGTGCCGTTGTTATTATTATTTTTGTTGGGATCGTCTGGGTCGCCGCCGCCGGGCGTATCGCCGCACGATGCAATGCCAAATCCGATAAAAACAAATGCGGCGAAGGCAAGCAAGCCCTGCCGCATAGACGTAGTGTTTTTCTTTGTGATCTTCACAAGAAACTCCTTATTGCGATCCCCCCTCCCTTTCGATGGGAAACCGCTTCAGACGAAAGTCTGTCAGACTTCAGTCTGCGATTACCCACCCATACGGGCAGAGATATATAAAGGTAGAAAGCGCGCGTTCGGTTTGAAAACCTCGAGCGCGGTATCCGCCTGAATACCAAATAGAGAGAAAAAATACAGAAAACACGAAAAAAGATGAAAAAGTTGTGGAAATCGTAGAATTCGTAAAAAAAGACTAGACGAAAACCTGCCGTTTTGGTATAATTGATGTGTGCCTGTGTGCCTGTGTGCCGGAGTAGCTACGCTCGGTGTACATTACGTGCACAGCCGCCCCCGCGAAAAGCGTACTTTTAATCATAGCAAAATTGTACTGTGCCCCACAGAGAAATGTCAAGGGCAAAAGCGCACAGCGCTTTTGCTGGGGAGTTTTGCTACGCAAAACTCCATGCCTGTACTCGAATGAAGTTTTGGCGTTGCCAAAACTTCCCAGAATAATCAGCTATCGGCTGATTATTCCGCCATGCCTTGGATACAGTGCAAGTAAACTTCGCTCGTTACGCACCGCGCAAAAGTTCTCTCGGTCTCGACCCTTGCGCCGCGCTCTGCTCACCCTAAAGGGTTCGCGCTATTTTTACATAGTGGGGGATTTCTGGCGCTAGGCCGTTCCGTCTTTGTACAATAAACGCGCTGTCGCGCGCAGGTTACAGCATCGCTTTGCTCGTTATGCACCGCGCAAAAGCTCTCTTGGTCTCGACCCTTGGGCCGGTCCAACCACGCCGCGGTGTTCCATTATTTCCACAAGGCGCGCGGCACGGTTGTAGCCGATTTTCAGGCGGCGCTGGATGTAACTGGCGCTGGCTTTGCCTTGCTGGGTAACGATTTCCAGCGCCTTTTCGTACAACGGATCATCGCCTTCGTCAAACAGCGGGTCGGATTCGTCATCCTCGTCGTCAAAGAAAATCTCGTCATCGATGTAATCCGGCTCGCCCAGACTTTTCACGTAATCAACGACCCGCTCGATTTCTTCCTCGGAGACAAACGCGCCCTGCATACGAACCGGGAAGGGGTCAACCGCTCCGGCGTACAACATATCGCCTTTGCCCAAAAGTTTTTCCGCGCCAACCATATCGATAATAATGCGGCTGTCCATTTTACTCGCCACCATAAAAGCGATGCGGCTGGGAATGTTCGCCTTGATCAGCCCCGTGATTACATCAATCGAGGGGCGCTGCGTTGCAAGCACCAGATGAATGCCAACCGCCCGGCTCATCGCCGCCAGCCGCGCCACCGTGCTTTCAAGCTCCTTGCCTGTCGTCGCCATGAGGTCGGCGAACTCGTCAATTACAACAACGATGTACGGCATGTGCTCGGTAGCGATGCTGCGCTCTTTGATGCGGCGGTTGTAACTGCGAATGTCGCGCACGCCCAAACTATCGAGACAGGCGTACCGCCGCTCCATTTCGCAAATGCAGTATTGCAGCGCCTGAAACGCTTTTTTCGGCTCGGTGATCACCGGCGTTAAAAGGTGCGGAATGTCGTTGTACAGTTTTAGTTCGACAATTTTTGGATCGATGAGAATCATCCGGCACTCCGCCGGGGATTTCTGGTACAGGATCGTCAGGATCATCGAGTTGACGCACACAGACTTGCCCGACCCAGTAGACCCGGCGATGAGCAGGTGCGGCATCTGGATGAGGTCAACGGTAACGGTTTCCCCGGTGATGTCTTTGCCGAGCACCATGGGGATTTCAGGTACTTTGCCGTCTCGCGCCAGTTCGCTCTCGATGATTTCCCGGAACGACACGATGTTGCGCCGTATGTTGGGGACTTCGATGCCGACTGCGTGTTTGCCCGGAATTGGCGCGACAATACGCACCGACTGCGCCGCAAGCCGCAGGGCGATGTTGTCTGCAAGCCCCTCGATTTTGGTGAGTTTTATGCCAGGCGCAGGCAGGATTTCAAACATCGTGATAACCGGGCCTTTGCGTATTCCGGTAACTTCCACCTGAATGTTGAACTCTTTGAAGGTATCTTTGAGAACGACTGCCGCGTTCCTGGTTTCATCGTCGATGATCCAGTATTCGCCATCGGGATATTGTTTCAGTAAGCCGTCAACCGGAACAAAGTACGGGGCGCGGCGTTTTCGTGCGGTGCTTTTGCCCACGGTATTTACACCGCCGCTTGACTGAGCGGAGTTTGCATCGATGGCGGTACTGCGCGACAGTTTCGGCGCGGCTAACGCGGCGGCTTCGGCGAGGGCTTTTTCTACATCTTCGTCTGCTTCCCTGCTGTCGGTGTATGCCGTTTCTCCGTCATCGTGCATGTCGGCAACATCTTCGCCATCAGCACTGAACATCTCTTCAATATTCCCAATGTCTCCGACATCTTCAAGCATGCCAAAGTCCTCATCGTCAATTCTTCCGATTTCTTCCATATAAGAGGTATCTATTTCAGCGGTCTCTGTGTCAAAGTAAGCGTAATCAGGCAGAGCGGAGTTTGCCGGCAAATCTGTCGCTTTCGCCGCCAGTTTCGAGGTTGGCGGTACGTTGGGGTGGATCTCCGACGTGGACATTGCCGCCGCTGACGAAGTGTAAATATCGTTCAGCTTTTGCGATGCAGTTTCAGGCAGTGTTTCTGCCAGAGGCGGCTCGCCTTCAACGGCGGACGTGGCGGCGTTTTTGGACAAATCGGCGGCATCCCGCTTAAACATCAACAGGCGAATAAGAAAGATGATGAGGACTTCAAGGCTCACCAGAAAGAATGCTAGCAACGCAATTCCCGCTTTCCCGGCGCGAGCGATGAAGAGCGAGGAAAGTTTGAGTGTTTCGTATTCGCGTATCCAGTAGAAACCTAACGCCAGCGTAAAAAACGGGAAAATGGCGCTGGCAAGGAAAAAGATTCGCTCCGGCTGGTAGCGGGGATCGGCAAGGATAAACGCGGCGTACAGAAAAAACGCGGGAATGGCGAGCGCCAAAAACCCGTAACCGCGAACAAAGAAAGCACCGGGCGCGGACAGGAATGTTCCTGCGTTGAAGAAAGCGGCGATTACAGAAATGGTTAAAAATACGCCAGAAAGCCCAAACACACCAGAACAGACCGCTGTCCACAGGCGGTATTTAGAAACCGAAAGCCGGAAAAAATCTTTTGGCAGCGCTGCTATCATCAAAAATCCCCTTCTAATATATTGCTATCGGCAAAAAAATGAGATTTGTTAAGGGCGAATTAGCCGTTGACCAGGGCAACAGCATTTATTCGAAATAAAGAAATATAGTAAATCCATATCAACATACCCCAAAATACGTTGTCAAAATGATTAGTATGTATTAGTATGTATTAGTATGTATTAGTATGTATTAGTAATGATTAGAATGTAGGAGAACAACGTGGCATTGGATATGAAGCTTATAGAAGACGGTGAAAGCCTCACGACAGAGTTCAAGAGGGAATATACTGAAGACATCAAGAAAACTATCGTTGCTTTTGCCAATACCGCAGGGGGAGCGCTTTTTGTTGGTGTAAGCGACAATGGAGAGATTATCGGCGTGGATAACTCTGACGAAACCATCTTGCGGCTGACCAACGCGGTGCGTTCCGCGATAAAGCCCGATGTTACTCTGTTCGTGGATTGCAGGGTTGAGAAAGTGAAAAAAGCCCCTGTTGTCGTTGTAACCGTTCAGAAAGGAACAGCCTGTCCCTATTACCTTGCTGGCAAGGGTATACGCCCTGAAGGTGTTTATCTGCGGCAGGGAGCATCAACAGTTCCCGCAAGTGAAGCAGCAATTCTTGCTATGATCAAAGAGACTGACGGAGAGGAGTACGAGGAAGTCCGCTCCCTCAACCAAGATTTGACGTTTGCCGAGTCTGGGCATTTTTTTGCGGAGAGGGAAATCTCGTTTGGCACTGGTCAGTATAAAACACTGCACATGCAGACAACAGACGGCGTATATACCAATCTGGGACTGTTGCTGTCTGACCAGTCTGTGCATACAGTCAAGCTTGCCGTTTTTGAGGGGCTGGAAAAACA
>WQZT01000130.1 GCA_009780595.1 Treponema sp.
ATCCCCCTGAATAAAGAGAAATTCTGGATTGTCGAAAAGCCCTTGATCGTACTGGCGGGACAAGGGCGCGAGATCAACCGAAACCAGCGCGCGCCCGCCGTTGCGAGAGCCGTCGTTGGCGAGCGGAAGTTTTCGCAGCACGTAAAGGCTCCAGCTTCCGGGAGCTGCCCCTAAATCTAAAGCCTTGAAAGAGGCTTTTCGGCAGTGCCTGAGAAGCCCGAACTTTTCGTCCATTTCTTTCAGCTTGTACACCGAGCGGGCGGGATAGCCCTCTTTCTGCGCTTTCAGCGAATAGTGATCGAGCTTGCTGTAATCGGTCATTGTGGTTGCCCTTCCTTGGAATCATATATGTTGTGTGATAGTTTTTCGCTCTGGATGCTCAGTATACTCAACGGCTTTAAAAAATTGAAGGGGTGATTGTGGTGCCACGTACGAAGCACTGGTGCCTGGCACCGGTGTAGAAGAAACCGAAGGGCATACGATCAGGCCTACGACCGCTACGATTCCTCTGCATGAAGTTTTGGCGTTGCCAAAACTTCCCAGCTAATCCGCCAAAGGCGGATTAGCCCGAGTCCTGATCGATGCCCTTCGCAGCAGAACATGTAGGAACTAGGAGCGCACCAACCGGAACCCAATGAAGTCGTACCGTACGAAGGGGCTGTTGATGTCCCGGTACGCTGAACGCACGTCCGCCGCCGAATTGCCCCAACTGCCGCCGCGGACCACGCGGCCCGCGCTTGTCGAACTCCACTTGTCGAAGCACCATTCATCCACGTTGCCGCTCATGTCGTACAGCCCGAGCTCGTTGGCTTTTTTCTTCCCAACTTCGTGTGTTTTATTTGTAGCGTTTGAAGTATACCAGGCAACATCGCCTACCGTATCACTGCCGGAATATACATAATACGTATCTGCGCTTGTGCCTGTGTACCCTTTTGCTGTGTTCCTCCCGCCTTTCGCCGCAAACTCCCACTGTTGCTCGGTCGGTAATCGCCAGCCGTTTGCTCCTGGAACTTCTTCCACAGCATTCCAGTCGGTATTTGAACTGGTCGGCACATTGCCCCATGTTCCGGGATCTGTGCTGCCTTTTATTTTGTACACCGGTTGCAAGCCTTCCTTCACACTCAGCTTGTTCGCATATACCAGCACGTCATACCAGCTCACTCGTTCCACAGGTCTGTTTTCCTGTACCTCACCTGTTGCTGGGTTGATCTGAAAACCGCTCCGGTTATTGTCCATCACTGCTTTCCACTGCGCTTGCGTTACCTGATACTTTCCTATGTGAAAATCTTCCTTCACTTCTACCAATGTGCCACCACTCGTGCCATCCCTGCCATACAGAAACGTGCCATTCTGTACTTCCACTGTTTCGATAAGACTGATCAGTTTTGTTATAACTCGCTCTTCGGTATGTGAACCGTTAAGACTGCACACGCGCTGTTCTTTGCCATCTGCAAGTATCGAAGCGGGCGTTGTTACTGTCCATTCACCCCACTGATGCTCGAGCTTGGCTATCGGTCGCGTTTCTTTGTGCAAGCCCTCATGTGTGGTGCACACGCGTTCTTCTTCGCCGTCTGCTTCTTCTGTTGCAGCTGTCTTTACTGCCCAATCTCCCCACTTGTCGAGCTTTGCGATTGGTCTTGTTTCTTTGTGCAAGCCATTCAGCGTACACACTCGCTCTTCTTCGCCTTCGGTTTCTTCTGTTGCGGCTATTTTTACTGTCCATTCGCCCCACTGGTGCTCGAGCTTGGCTATCGGTCGCGTTTCTTTGTGCGAACTATCAAGCTTGCATGCTCGCTCTTCCACACCTGCCGCTTCTTCTGTTGCGGCTGTTTTTACTGCCCATGCTCCCCACGCGTGCTCGTGGTCTGTTGTCCCATTGTCGCACGCGGCTAGAGTGAACGTCATTATCAGGAGGGCAAAAAAGAGCCGTAGCTCAGGTGAGCTTAACGGAGAACGGAGAACGGAGAACGGAGAACGGAGAACGGAGAACGGAGAACGGAGAACGGAGAACGGAGAACGGAGAACGGAGAACCTTTCTTTAATTTTGACATAGTTTTGCTCCTTTGTCAATTGTTAGCATGTGCACTGTCATACGAAAGCGCGTTGAAATTATTATCACATTTTTTGTACATGCTTACAAGGGGGAAATCAATGCGAATAGTGCGGCTTCGCTCGTTCCTGCTACTCTTTCAGCTTCTTTGTCCAAAGCCGCAGCTCGTGAGCAGCCCAGTGAACTATCAAAAGCTGCAAGCTTGGGTACTCCATAAACTCGTCACTGATAACTGTTTCGGCGAGGATCGTTTGGACAATCGCATGAACAAGGTCATCGGGCAGTTCCTGTATCCAGCGGGAAAGGGCTTCGCCTTTGTTGTTCTTTACGAAACTGGAGACCGCAGCCTGAAAGCTCTTGGCTTGGCGGCTCAATGTGGCGGCTTCTGGGCTGCTGCTGTGCTTGCGTTTGCGCCCGATGACTGACATATAGTTTTCGTAGGCGGCTTCGGCTTCATCGAGCGCGAGCGTTGCTGCCACTGACTTGTCGGCAAGCACCCGAATTAACAGGGGGTAGAACTTATTTTGTATATCCAGAATATTCGACATTGCAAGAACAATTCCGTCGAGAAGGTACGGCGGCGGATTTGCCTGCCGTTTTATTTCAAGCAGCACGGCAAGAGAAAACGGCGATCCGTAAACGCCCAACGCTTCAGCGCCCATAATTTTAAGACGCGGGTTTTTTGTTTCAACGACAATTTCCTGCACCCGCGTTCTAAAATCATCATCGTGAAGTTTCGCCAGCGCAACAATCGCCTCCCCCGCAAGCATATAATCGCTTGAATCGGCAAGCTCGCGCAGCAGCGGAATTGCCTTGAAAACTCCGTGGTTTCCCAGCGTCCGCGCGGACATATACGCCGTTGTGTACGGGTTGTTAACGATGTCGTCCATCAGCGCTTGTTCCGTATCCGCGTTCAGCGACTGCATGGCGTCAATCGTGCGGATGCTTTCCATCCGTACCGAAAGCCGGGGAGAACGCGCCCGCGTCAGCAACTTCTTCGTTGCCAGAAGCGAGGGAGTTCCCTGCAGTTCCACCAGCAGCGCCGCCTCTTCGCCTGAGTCGCTGGTCTTGTCCAGCTTGTCAAGCAAACTTATTGCCTTTAGCTCGCGGATAGAGAACATAACTTCCAGCGCGCCCTTGAAGGGTAACGCTCCCAGCGGGATGAGATTGTGCATAAGGAAAAGTATTTTTATCGTAACGACGACAAGTATGGCAAAAAGGATTTTGAAGGCAAGCGGCATTGAGCCTGAGATCGTGGTTACGGTATCCAAAAACGCGCCGCCCAAGAGCAAGCCGCCTGCGCCCGCAATACCAAATCCCAGAAAATACAATATCCCCATATCCATCATTTTTTCTTCGGGGATCATTCCCATAAAGTACGTTTGCATTACGCCTTCACTTCCCAGCCATCCGAAGTTCATCATAAAAAATAGAAAGATAAGGAAAAGAAGAATTGACGGATATTGCTCGAACATCGACATCGGCAAAAAAATAACGGGGAGCAAGCTAACAAGACCAATAATTACATACAAGCTGAAAATAGGCTTTGCACCTATTTTATCGACGAGGAACTTAATAACCATCCCCGCTATAAGCCCGCCCATTCCGCCAAACACAGCATACAGGGAAACCATGCCATCGCTCTGAGAAAAAACTTCCCGGCTGTAAACGACGACGAAGGTGCGGGACACGCCTGAGGCAAGCGCTACCAGAATGAGAATGAAAAAGAAGTTCCGCATGGCTGGCTGGGAAAGAGCTTCTCGAATTGTCCGACTCAGTTTTTCCTGCTTAGCGTTGTCTTCCATTTCAGGCGATGGAACTTTGAGCATGACAATCCCGCTCAAGATACCTGCAATAATTCCTGCGGCGATGATAACAGCGTACAAATACAACGGTGGGTTGCGACCCAACAGCATTGCGATAGCAAAGCCTGAAAACATTCCGACAGCGCTCGCAATTATTTGAATGTACGTTTGATAACTGCCACGATCCGGCCCGGCGGAGAGATAGCTTAAAATTGGATTATTGCTGATAAAGCCAACGCCGCGGATGACGTGAAATAACGAAACGCCCAGCAAGATCAAAAAGAGCGCGGAGTATTGATCACCTGACGCAAATACGAACGGGGCGAAGAATACGGGGAGCATACTAATTGAGCGAAGAATCCACGCAATACTGAAAATCTTTACGATAGAAAAGCGACGAGCAAGCAGCCTTCCCAGTGGCAAAAAGAAAAATGCAACGTACAGAACGGCGCTGATCATTCCAACGTACGTTGAGTTCGCGCCCATTCTCAGAGCAAGGAGTGTAATTATATTACCAGCAAGAAACTGCCAAGAGATGGCGTTTAGCGTGGTATATCTATTATACAAACCCCTTGCTTTAGCAAGCCTGTAGGGTGAAAGTGCGGCAGCCATACGTATGCTCTAACTATCGGCATTGTTTTGTATAAGGTAAACAGGCAGCTTTTTGCGCGGGGTGCTGCGGCTCTTTGCGGTCTTTGCCGCGCCGCCGCTTTCGGCATCCCGCAGCCCGTTCAGCACAATGCTCAAGTACCGCCGCACCCGATCTTTCATATCTATCCGCCCGTCATACAAACACCATTCGTACAGTATGCTGCGGGTAAAACTCACCAGCAGCTCCACAATATCTTCGCATGTGAGGTCTTTGGTAAACTCGCCCTTTTCCTGCCCCTGCCGCACGAGCTTCGTAAAGATTTTATATATTTTCCGGTTTTGGTCGATGAGGATTCGCGCTTTCTCACCGATATTAATTTGGTTCATATACACGATTTTGGTCATGTCGATGCCCATCACATTCTCGCAATAATCGCAGACGGTGTAGATAAAATCCAGCGCCCGATCCGAAACGCTGGCAGTTGGGGGATGTTCCTTCATTTCCTTGTCGTAGTAACTGTCGATTTGGCGGAACTGCTCGATGAGCACGGCATCCTTCGATTCAAAATAGTGGTAGAAGTTACCTTTCGACACGCCCGCCATGCTTGTGATGTCGCTGATGGTAACGGTGTCGTACCCATGCTTCTTAAACAGGCTGATTGCAGAGTCGAATATTTTTTTGCGCGTTTTTTGAGCTTCAAGCGAGCGCTTGGTGATGCTTTTTCCGGCGATTGCTATGATGAACTCCTTATGGTTATTTTTAAA
>WQZT01000131.1 GCA_009780595.1 Treponema sp.
CCGATGTGCGTTACGCTGTTAGGAATGATAACATCGATCAGTAGGTTGTTCTGAAATGCGCCGTCGCCGATGCTCGTAACGCCATCCGGTATTGCGACCTCGGTCAGACGGTTTTTCAAAAACACCATTTCGCCAATCTGCGTTATACCTTCCGGAATGTTTACGCCGGCAAGTCGGTTTTCCGCAAATGCCCTGTTTCCCAGATGCGTTACGCTGCCGGGAATGTCGATTTCTGTAAGCCGGTTGCCCGAAAATGCCCAGCCGCCAATATACGTTACGCCGCTGCCTATGGTAACGCTTGTTAGTTCATTATCATGAAATACCGAATAGCCGATATGCGTTACGCTGTCGGGAATAACTATATCGGTGAGTTGATTGTACTCAAATGCGTATTCGCCGATAGAGGTTACGCCCTCCGGTATGGTAATGCCGGTTAGTTGATTATTTAAAAATGCCCCGCCTTCGATGCGCGTAACGCCGCCACCGATGATAACTTCGGTGAGTCGATTGCTGGCAAATGCATTCCAACCAATGTACGTTACGCTGTCGGGAATGACAACGCTTGTCAGATTGCCGTTCGCAAATGCATCATCGCCAATGGCCGTAACCGACAGCCTTCGTATCCGCGCGGGAATGCGCACATCGGTATCACTTCCGACATATCCGGTAATTTCCACCGCTCTACGGTTGTCAATGATGTTAAACTCAAAATCGCTTTCGGGATTGTACCTGTCGTTGCTGACGCAGGTTGACAATACCAGCATTGCAAAAAACGTTGCGACAAAAAATGCACTTTTCATTTTCGCCTCCTTTTTAGTTACCGCCATGTTATATCAACTTCCTGGTCAAATGCATTTTGGTGAACCTCCGTGTGGCGAGGAACACTGACGCTCGTTAGCTGGTTGTTCACAAATACCATTCACCAATATGCGTTACGCCCGGGGATATTTACGTTGGTCAGTTGATTGCCCCGTGCTTTACATCGCTTCCAAAAACGGGATGCAGACAAGTTCCAGCGCGTTTTGCAGAACCAGAAGAACGCCGCGGCAGAGTGCCAGCCGCGCCTGCGCCAATTCCGCATCCTGCGCGGAGAGAATTGGGCAATCGTGGTAGAAGCGGCTGAAGGCTTTCGCCAGTTCGTAAATGTACGCGGTGAGTACTGACGGATCCATGTTCGCGGCGGCTGAGGCAACAGCATCGTTGTAGCCGCCCAGCGTTTTTACGAGTTCCCATTCAGCATCCGAGGAAAGCAATTCGTAACGCGGCTCGCCGCCGTTGCCGTTATTCGCCTTCGACAAATCCGCCTTCTGGGGAAGGGCCTTCTGAAGAAGCGCCTTCTGGAGAAGGGAAGAAATGCGCGCGCCCATGTATTGCAAATACGGCCCGGTGTTCCCGTTAAACGAAAGCGATTCCTTCGGGTCAAAGAGCATATCTTTGGCGGCGGAAACTTGCAGGAGAAAATAGTGCAGCGCGCCGAGAGCTACTTTTTCGGCAACGGCTTCCGGCTCGCCGACAGCTTCTTCCCGCTCCTTCGCGCGGATTTCTTCGAGTGCCATTTCCCGCAGGCTGTCGATTAAATCGTCAGCGTCAACAACCGTCCCCTCGCGGCTTTTCATTTTTCCTTCAGGCAGATTCACCATGCCATACGAAAGGTGGTACAGGTTTTTCGCCCATGGGAATCCGAGCTTGTCGAGCAACGTAAACAGCACCTTGAAGTGGTACTGCTGCTCCGAACCGACAACGTAAATCAGACGGTCAAACGACCAATCCTTGTGGCGGCTGATTGCCGTTCCAATATCCTGCGTGATGTATATCGACGTGCCGTCCCCGCGCAGGAGAATCTTCTTGTCGAGTTTTTCCGCGCTCAAATCAACGGCAACCGCGCCGTCAGCCTCGCGGAAAAAAATCCCGCGCTCAAGTCCTTTCAGCACTTCGTCTTTTCCCAGAAGGTACGTTTGGCTTTCGTAGTAATACTGGTCGAATGAAACGCCTGTCCGCACGTAGGTCTGCTTCATCCCGCGCACCGCCCACTCGTTCATTGTTTTCCACAGCGCGACAGTTTCGCTGTCGCCTGATTCCCACTGGCGCAACAGTTCCTGCGCGCGGAGCATGAGCGGGGCGCGCGCCTCGGCGGTTTTTTTGTCGAGCCCGCCCTCTTCAAGCGCGGCGGCTTCTTCTTTCAGCGCCTTGCTGAACGCCACATACCAGTCCCCCACAAAGCGGTCGCTTTTTACGCCTTCGGATTCGGGGGTTTTCCCCTGCCCCTGCTCTTTGTATGCCAGCATCGACTTGCAGATGTGAATGCCCCGGTCGTTGATGATGCACACCTTGCGGACATCCGCACCGCACGCGGCGAGGATGCGGGAAATACTTTCACCGAGGATGTCGTTCCGCAAATGCCCCAAGTGCAGCGGCTTGTTCGTGTTCGGGCTTGAAAACTCTACCATAATCTTTTTGCCTGCCAGCGTGTCAGGCCGCCCCAAGCCGCGCCCGCTACCGCTTCCCGACAGCAACGCTCCCAGGATACCGCGCACGGTTTCCGCGCGGTCAAGCCGCACGTTCAGGTACGGCCCCAGCGCCTGCGTTCCCGGCAGCTGCCCGGCGAGCAGCGCGGCAATTTGCGGCGGCGCTTTGCGGAAGAGCTTTGCAAAGCCGAACATGGGAAAGCCAATGTCGCCCATGTCCGGATTCGGCGGAACTTCCGCCGTTACCTGCGCGGGCGTTATCGCTCCGCCAGAATCCGCGCCAGAGTTTTTCAGAGCTTGCGTCAACGCTTCGGCGATTTTTTCCTTCCATACTTCTTTGTAGTCGTACATAGTGTTTCCTGTAAATTTTCCTTTGTAAGTTAAAAAAATACTTATCTTCTATATTATACTTCTATCTTTTATCTTCCGTCTTCCATAATTTGTATATCATCCAGAAGTTTAATAGCGATTTCTAATTGTCGGCACGCTTCATTCAGACCATTCATAAATTCATCGCCTTTCCCCGCAATGATGGCAAGGTTGGGCATAACCTCTTTTGCTTTTCCATCCTGCCCAAGAATTGCCTTAACAATGTTAAACATCGTTCGGAAAGCTCTTCGTGCAGGCTCGAGAATTTTTTCAACATCTTCCTCAACGTCGTCGAGCACAAGCTGTGTTCTGCGTTTCTTTATCGGGAGTGCGGTAACTTCTTGTTGTACCTGAAGGTACCGACCGCCGTAATCACCAGCCGGAGAAATTTCCGTTTCAAACTTGTTAATATCTTCTTCGAGCTTTATCAGAACATCGTAACTTTCGGAAAACTCGATGCGGGTTTCCCGTTTGCTAAATTGACCAAGTACAAAGAAGGCTGTAAGCACTTTGCTGATAACGGGCATATAAACCAGCGTATAAAACGTACGCAGGAAAGCAAGGGTAAAGCCGCCTTTGACTGGCAGCCCGTCGGGATTCTCAGAAGACTGAATATTCTCAATCACCCGCAAGGGCTCGCCCTTGAAAAAACTTCCAAACGATTCCATCAGCACATTCAGACGGCGATCTCTGAAAAAATCGCCAAACGTGGTTTCAATGCGCCGCCGCCAATAATCGCGGTACACCAAATACCAATCTTCCCCTCCAGTGATTTCGTACGGCGCAAACGACATATTCCGGTTGCAGCAGCGAATGATCCACGTAAGCGGCACGCACCTGTTAAACTCGCGAATGACCGCCAGCGATTCCTCCGCCTTTGCCAGCAACGAGCGGATTTCACGGTTGATGTCAAAGCCCTGTTCCCCGGCGCGCTCTTGCAGAATGAAAAAAAACAGCGACTGAAAGAGCGTTACCGGAGGAACAGTTTTCAGCGAAATCATCGTATTACTAAGCGTAACCAGCATATCCTTCACTACATTAACGGAACACGTCGTGCCTTTCTCCGCATTTTTTGTGTTAAATGCCATGATAAGGCGATCGAACAAAAACGAAGAAAGCCGTTTCATGCAGTTAAGGGAGCGGGCGTTGGAATACATCGTATCGCGCTGCTGTTCATTAATCTGGACAAGGGCATCGTCCATTATTTTGAAGGCAACTTGGCGCAGTTCAACCTCTGGCAGATCGGGGTTGGTTTTAATGATTGCCTGCGGCAATGTTTCGACTTCAAGTTTCTTGTGAACATCCGCCAGTTCTAAAGACGCCAAAAATGCGAAAAACGCGCCCTTGTCACGGTTGACGCTTGCGTCCAGCGCAGTGTAAAAAAAGCGGGCGGCATCTCTCAGTTTTTTCACCTGCTGGTAAAAACCGTCGAGGAGCAAGCGCTGGTGGGAATCGTACATTCCCGGAGAGCGCTCGTTTATCCTCTGCCCCAATTCCGCCACCTGATTATCCCCATAGAGAACAATCGGAGATTTTGCCTTGAAAAAACTCAGGAAAACATACAACAGGCGTCTGTACCACGGCAGGGCGGAAAATGCGGCGGGCAAATCTCCTTTGGGCAGAACTTCCCTATCCTCAAAATAAAGCACCCCGCCTGTAATGTTGGAAGTGCTTTTGAGCTTGTCCAAAAGGTTCTGCCGCTCACCCTGGGAAAGGTTAGAAGCCAGTTTTCCAAAGATAACATTCTCCGCCATAAGAAAACTATAAATCCAGTAGTGTGTTTGGTCAACATGGGCAAGCGGAATACTCAGCCGTTGGCGGAGTATTCTGGGGAGTTTTGCGTAGCAACCGCGTAACAACTCTTAACTCTCACTCCCCAAACACTCGAAAAAAATTGGCGGTGGTTGCGGATTGGACTTCTTCAGAGGTGGCGGCGGGGCTGGCGGCTTGGGTTCTCAACGTGGCGATGGCCGCACAAATCTGCGGCAAATCGCGCCACGAGGAAAAGGGAGTGCCGCGCAGGGGCTGGTATGGTGCGTCGGTTTCAAGGAGAATCCGATCAGGCGGGAATCGGGCGGCGCAGTGCATTGCCGCGCGGTGGTTGTTCAGAATGGTTGTACCAAACGAAAAGAAGGCGTTAATTCCCCGCCGCACGAGGGCTTCGCCTTCTGCAGCTGTTCCGGGCCACGAGTGAAAAACAACGGCGGGGAGTTTTTTCAGCTCGCGGGTATACGGGAATATCTTGTGGAGGGCGCGGCGCACGTGGAGAACGATCGGCAGCCGGTACTGGAGGGCTGCGTCCAGATGCCGTGCGAAGAATTCGTCTTGCGCGGCTTCGGTGGC
>WQZT01000132.1 GCA_009780595.1 Treponema sp.
GATTTAAGGCGACCTATTTTTGTAATAACGGTACAATTCCGCATGACAGAAGTTTATCACACCCTCAGCAATTTACACAAGCCTTCGTAAATAGAGAACAAAGGAATTTGTCTGGATTTACATTTTGCCACAATGGTTGTAAACTATAGGTGGAGCATATTATAATTGCAAATGTATAATGATGTTGTGTGTAAGGGGCGCTTTGTGTGGAACAGGCTGAAAGCAGAAGCCAACCATAGGAAGCACGGCATACCGTTTGAAAGAGCAATAGAGGTATTTGACGATCCGTTTTTTATCGAAGAATACGATGAAGAACATTCAGAGAACGAAGATCGGTATAACATAGTAGGCTTTGTAAAAGGAATACATATCATTGTGTCTTTTACATTAAGGGACAATTTAGTGAGAGTATTCTCCGCACGAAAAGCGGATACTGAGGAAGAAGAGGCGTATGATGAACACATCAGAAGATATAGTGGTGAACGATGAAATCGTAACAAAATCAGGGCGTGTTTTCCGACCAGGAAATAAGGAATTGCTTCAAAATATCCCCCCTGATATTGTTCAAGAAATGGCGAAAAGAAGACTGGAAGAAATCAACCGTCATAAACCTACACCACAAAACAACACCTAAACGACATAGCAGGTTATTCCGCACCGCCCCATCTCCCGCCACCTGAAGTTTTGCCTCCATCCTACCAACCGTGGAGTTTTGTTCCGCCCTACGAGCCGTGAAGTTTTGGCTCCGCCAAAACTTCCCAGAATAATCCGCTAAAGCGGATTATTCCCTACATAGCCTCGAAGTAACACCGCAAATTCTCCGCTTCACCGCGCATTTTTCGCAGGGCGCGGAACTCCGTCTGGCGCACGGTTTCGGTGGAAATGCCCATCTTGTCGCCAATCTTTTTCAAACTGTCGCGTTTCCCGCCGTTCAGCTGGTATCGGTACATAATGATATTCTTCTCGCGGTCGCTCAGATTTTCCAAAACCTGCTGCACCGCTTCTTGCGAACTCTTTTTCATAACGGCGCTCTCCGGGTTGTAGGTGTAATCGCCGGTGTCATCGACAGGCGCAAAAACCTCAGTCAGCCCGAGCAGGTTTTCCACATCGCTGCACGACGTGCCGATTGCCGTGGCAATTTCAGCAGGCTTCGGGTCGCGCATATACAGTTGCCTCAGCGCGTGGTTGCTCCGCTGAATCTTGCGCAGAACATCTTCCTTGTGGCGCGGAAGGCGGATTGGTCGCCGCTTTTCCTCCAGCCCGCGGACAATCGCATGCCGTATCCAAAACGTCGCGTAGGTCGAAAACCGCACACCCTTGCGGTGGTCAAACTTTTCCACCGCGCGTATCAGCCCAATATTGCCGTCTTGAATCACATCCATCAAAAGAACGGCATCAGAAGCATACGGGCGCGCTATCTTGACAACCAACCGCAGGTTCGACTCTATCAAACGGCGGCGGGCGGCATCGTCGCCTGACTGAATGCGCTGCGACAGTTCCGCTTCTTCCGCGCCGCTCAAAATGGGAAAATCTTTGATCTGGTTATAGTACACTTCAAGGCACGTTCTGCCGCTTTTTGTTTTATTCGTTCTTTCCATAGACATCCTCCATAGTGCAAAATATGCAACATCGTACAGTAATACTCTTGCAAAAACCGTGCCAAACCAACCGCAAGTTATAATAAATTTATAAATCATTACAGTATATATAATTATAAAGTACGACCTGCGAAGCGTAAGCACGAGGGAAATAAATTTGTCTAAAAATAGATACGCTTTGCAAATCGTAATGTATAGAAATTTTAACGATACTGTGTTATACTTGGCGTATGAATTACAGCATCACCGCACGGGAAAAGGCTGATGAGATTTACTATTTTATTCAGTGGTCGCCGCTGGCGCGTGCCGAACGTTGGACAATCAACGCGAAAGTCCCGTCGGTGGCAGGCGTGTACGAAATCTACTGGATGGATGATCACAAGCACCTGCGGATGATGGTGGTTGGAAACACGCACTACGGCGGGCTGCGTACAGAGCTGCGGCGGCTGACCGACCCGGAGCTGGCGCTCGATGCAAAGACCCGTGACACGCTTGAAAACCGCGAGATTTGGTTTCGCTACGCGCCGTCGAATTCGGCGAGTGTGATGGCTGACGTGGTGTGGTTTTTCCGCACGACGTATTTTCCGGAAAATCCCGGCGTGGAACATTCGGGGCGTTTCAAAAAAATGTATATGAAGGAATCTGCTCCGGACAAGCTGATTTGGATTCCGTAGCGGGCGGGCGCGGCTGTGATTGAATACATCGTACCCGGCAACATCGACGACCGCACTCTCGCCAGAGCCGCCAAGCTCCTGCGGGAAGGGGGAATTGCCGCGCTGCCGACCGACACAAGCTGGAGCATCGCCTGTTCGATGAATTCCCGCGAAGGGATAAAGCGGTTGCGCTCGATTTCTCAGGCGCGGGACGAGCGGCTGTTTACGCTTCTGTGTTCGGATATTTCGCAGTTCGGGGAATTGTGCAGCATCGACAACTCGCGCTTTCGGTTGATAAAGAGGCTTGCGCCCGGCCCGTTTGTTTTCATCCTGAAAACGCAACTCGGAACGGAAAAGGTGCTGGGGTTGCACCGCCGCGAAATCGGCGTGCGCTTGCCGGACAGCCCTGTTCCGCGGGCGCTGATCAACGCGCTCGGCTGCCCGCTGTACGGAATCACCGCCAAGCGGTCGATGACAGCCGGGTGGAATGATGACGCTTGGGAAGAAGCCGGTTCCGGCGATGACGACTCTGACAATGGCGGTTCAGGTGAACGTTCGGCGGCTGAGGCTGCTCCGGCGGTTTTTTACCGCGAAGATGCGCTCTTTGACGGCGGTTGGGAACTGGAAGATATTCGCGGGCTTGATTTGATTTTGGATCCGGGGGAAGATCATCCGCGGCTTTTTTCCACCGTGCTGGATGTGCGGTGCGCGGATGTGGAAGTGTTGCGGCACGGTGCCGGAAAAATTTAAAAAATTACAAGTACAGTGATTAGTGATTATGGAAAAAAAGTGGATTAGAGTCGTCTTTCGGCGGCGTTTGCTCATCATCTCGTTAATTATCGCGCAACTGGCACTCATTCTGTTTGCCATCGCCGGGACGCAGCTTGCGTTTTGGTACGTTGATTTTCTGTTGCGGGCGTTCAGCATTTTTGTCTGCGTATACATCGTAAACAAAAAGGAAAAATCCGCGTACAAACTCACGTGGGTTTTCCTCATCCTGCTGTTCCCGCTGTTCGGCGGCACGGTGTACGCTTTTTTTCGCAGCCAGTCAAGCCCGCGCAAACTCAGCCGGCAGGTGGAAAAAGCAAACCGCCGCTATCGCCCGCTGTTCCTGTCATCGCCCGGCGTCAAACTCGAACTTGCCGCCGAATACCCCGAATGTCTCCCGCAAGTCCACTACCTGCAAGAAGCGGCGGGCTTTCCCGTGTACAAGCGCACCGAGACGGTTTACTTCAATTCGGGTGAAAGTTTTTTTCAGCAGGTTTTACAGGAGCTTGAAAAGGCGGAGAAATACATCTTTCTGGAATTTTTCATTGTGCGGCTGGGAAAAATGCTGAACCCTATTCTCGACATTATGGAGCGTAAGGCGGCGCAGGGGCTTGATGTCAGAATTATCTACGATGATATGGGCTGCTTTATGTCCCTGCCGCCGGATTTCGACAAAATGCTTGAAAAGCGCGGGATTAAGTGCATGGTTTTTAACCCGTTCAAGCCGATTTTGTCGTCGTTGCAAAATAACCGCGACCACCGTAAAATTATCAGCGTTGACGGCAAGGCGGCGTTCACCGGCGGCATAAACCTCGCTGACGAGTACATCAACGCGCACTCGCGGTTCGGGCACTGGAAGGATTCGGGCATTTTGCTGCGCGGGGAGGCGGCGTGGAGCCTGACGCTCATTTTCCTGCATATGTGGAATCTGGCGCGGAAGGAAACCGCGCAGGACGAGCCTGCCGCGTTGTACCCGTGGCGCGGACTTGACGGGAAACCCGCGCCCTACCCGGTGGAAAGCGACGGCTACGTGCAGCCCTACGCGGACAGCCCCATCGACAAAGAGACTGTCGGCGAAAACGTGTACCTTCAGATTATCAACAACGCCAAACAGTACGTGTACATCAACACGCCGTACCTGGTGCTTGACGAAAACCTGCTGTCTGCGCTGAGTCTTGCCGCCAAAAGCGGCGTTGACGTGCGAATCATCACGCCGTACCGCTGGGATAAGTGGATCGTGTCGGTTGTGTCGCGCTCATACTACCGCCACCTGATCCTCTCAGGTGTCAAGGTCTACGAGTATTCGGCGGGTTTTAACCACTCAAAGACCTTTGTCTGCGATGACCGCTCCGCGACCGTCGGCACAACGAACCTTGACTTCCGCAGCCTGTACCTGCATTTTGAATGCGGCGTGTGGATGTACAAAACGCGCGCAGTCGCGCACGTCAAGGAGGATTTTGTTGCCACGCTTGCGTCGTGCAAGGAAATCACGCTGAAAGACTGCTCGCGCAACGCCGCGCAGAGAATCGTCCAGGACATCCTGCGCCTCTTCGCGCCGCTTATGTAGAGGTTGCTGTAAAAAACTTTCCGTTTACTTGCCGGATATAAAAAAAGCCCTGTTTTGCAACAGGGCTTTTGCGCTTTTGTGAGCCGCGCAGGATTCGAACCTCCGACCACCGCCTTAAAAGGGCGATGCTCTACCTACTGAGCTAGCGGCCCGTTTCATCGCACAACTGGGAAGTGCCTTTTGCTCGAAGATTTTCAGGCAACGCAATTCACGAGATTATGCAAATGTTTTGTTAACATACACGATTAAAAAAAAAAGATCAAGCCCCTGTTCGTGATAATCAACAAACCGCGCCCACAGAAATCAATTTTGACGGCGGGGAGCACGCTCCTCCGCACCCCCCACTGCCGCAATCCGGGTGGGGAATATGCTGCCGAATGTGGGGCGGGGTTGCGTGCTCCAGGCTTGAAAAAACGCCCGACACACTGCATACTTGACGTATGCCAGCAAACACCAAGTACAAAGACAGCGTGTTCTCCCTGCTCTTCAGCGACCCCGATCTGCTTCGGGAACTGTACTGCGCTCTGGAAGGC
>WQZT01000133.1 GCA_009780595.1 Treponema sp.
GCAACCAGCAAACGGTGATATTTGGCGGCACAGTGGTAAGCCGCCGCGGGCTGTTAGATTTCCTGCGGCGGCGGACAGTGCTTTCTACTTTACTTCACAAGAGTTATATTCGCCCCATTACTGAGAGCAAAAAGTTCGTTAGTAATATAACCAGGAAAGTTGGATTTCATTTCACCACGGTAGTCAAATACATCATCAGCGATCCGCCTAGTATTGTAATAATTATTGTCCTTAAAGCAGAACGTGTTGCCGGGGGTTCTCCCGTAAAACCAAAACAGTTGCGTAGTGCTGCCATAGTTGGTGATGTTTACGTTGTCTACAAGCAGGATATCAGAAGATGAGCTACCACTAATAGTTCCGGCATAGCCTGCAAACAAGCCAACTGGTTCACCAGCCCTGAAGGTAAACCTACTGTCTTTCAATATGATGGAAACGTCAACGCTATCGCCGGCAAAGTCCTTGACAGACAGGGCGCAACGAGCCCTCGGTCTTTACCAGGATATGGCATGGAAGCGAAGCGGGGGCCGCAACGGCAACTGAGCCTGAGCGAAGTTCTTGCGCTGAATATCATGCACTTCCATCTTCATGTATTCGACTTGAAAGCCTTCTTCCGCCTTGCAGAGTCCTCATTCAAGGCATATTTCCCACGCATGCCGAACTATGAAAACTTAATTGCTTACCTGCGCCCCCTTGCTGAACCGGCTGCCATCCCCGACATGCGCCGTGAAAGCATACGCCACTATCGGACCTACACCGGGTATCGTTTGCAATATCTTCATCCCCAGTACCGAGGGCGCTGGAATAGGGCTCGAGCAGGTCGCGGCTTCCGCCGTCGACCTGCGGCGGGAAAGGGGCTATGACCTAAATTTGCCTACCGTTTTGTCGGTGATCCTTGTAAAATCCTTCGGGGGCTGCGGCAAGCCCCATGAGTCGATTTCAACCCGCAACGCATCCACCTCTTTCTGCGTAATGATAAAGTTGCTTTCGTCGATCGGCGTCAGAAAACCCCATTGTTCGAAAAAGTGCGTAAGGTCATAGCCGGATATCCTTGAGGCTGTCCGCACAAAGTGCAACTGCCACCTTCCGTCTGTTTTCCCCGCCGGCTTGGGATTTTCGGACATGTAGTGGTGGAACATATCTTGGTAAAAGCGTGTTTGCCCCAGCGCGTCAACAAGGTAAAGCTTTAGCTGCCAGAAAGGAACCAGCTGCCCAAAGTGATCTTGGCCACTGCCCTTCCTCATTTTCCTTAATGGAATGCCTTTTCCCAACACAGTGTCAAATGTTCTTGCGTAGTCTCCGTTTTCTAGACCTGAAAGATTGCCAAAAGATGTCTGCACGTGTAGCGAGAAGAGGTTTACGGTAACCTCCGTCACTCCGTTCCACGCCATACCAGGACGAACTTGGTTCATATGGCCCACCTCGTGCGCGGGCCCCCATATATTTGATGTCCTCAATTTTCCCGGATCCAAAATTTTCGGCACAGCGTCACGCAAGCGATAAAGGGTGTGATTATTGGTGGCGGCCATATAATACGGCGTGTCAGGGTGATAATTAACGTGAGCGAAGAGTCGATTTCGGGCCGCTTTGCCCTGTCTATCGATCCCCAGAAACTCGTGCTGCAGCCGCACTATATCATCCCACACTTTCGCAAGGGCCAAGCCGTCAGCAGTATCTTTTTTGAAACTATTCACGGGAAATACCAAGTGGGCGTATTCCCCCACAAGATCAAAGTCGTGCCAGATTGCATTTCCCAAAAGCGTTCGCCATTGATCCCGCGTATGCCGTTGGACATCGAAAAGGCCGTTCACCTCTCCGGTGGCAAAATGAATTTTTGCTTTCGGCGCCATTTCTTCAAGCGGGGAATAATACTGCACGTAAATCAGCCCGTCGGCGAGCGCGCTGATTTTGTTAATGCCGACGAACAATCGATACGTGTGCCGCGCCCCAACCCCCAAGTTGTTTTCCGGGTTTTTAAGATCTTCAGTGAATATCGACAAAGGCTGTCCTGGTTCCAAGCCGGACACAAACACTATCAACTCCTGCCCCTTCCTGGCAAGAATGCCCGTGGGATTGTCGTGCAGGCTTTGCTGATTGGTTTTATTGGCGGCGGCCGGTACCGACGGGTGAATCCAGGCGCGGTAGTCCTGCACGCGAAAGTCGAAAGGATCGTAGTCGCTGGAAAATATTTTTAACGCCATGTCCTTAAAAAATGGATCGGGTATGCCGGTAATCATTTTGAGCGTTACGCCAGGCCTAAGCGCTGAAACGCTGTGGTCGGTAAATATGGTAAGGTAGTTAAATTCCTCTGGGTCATGCTGGAAAAACTGCACCTCGCCGACGCTAACCCAATTGCCCATGCCAGAGTTCACTCTGTATTCAACTAAGGTTGGATTGATCAGCGGCGGATCAAATATGACTTGCGCATGAACGCCGTTAAAATTAAAGTCGCCATACTTGCGGGGGATACTGTCGTCGCCATCGGCAACCCAAATTTCAAGCTCCTGGATATTACCGTTAGTCCCGCTCAGGCGCGTAAAGTGCCGCAGGTAATCTATTCTCTCTGTCTCCTGAAAATAATAAGACAAGGTAACCGGAAACTTCGTGCCGTTTCCCCATCGGGAATGGTACATGGTGTTCGGATTTCCATCGAAGGAGAGCTCAATCGGCTCGCCGGGCTGCGCTTCGGATGCCTCTGCGCTGTGCACCGGCACTTGTTTGCCGTTGCCTATCCCTACTGAAAAAGCAGGCTGGTTCTCATTGCCGTTGCTTGGGAGGCTGCCAGTCTCGTCGCCCATAATGGGATTGCCGCATGAGAGCAACGCGAACACGCAGACCAACGCCGCCACAAGCGCGACGAATCCAGTTCTTTTCTTCATGATCCACCTTCCTTTATGTTTGGTTTTAACTATAGCGCAATTTATTTCTATCGTCAATATTACTATTTCAGGGGGGTTGCCATTTTTATCGACCTTATGTTAATATTACCGGATACTATGCCCATCTCTCGATAACGAGCGAGAGAAAAGTGGCAGAGGTAATAACGAAAGGAGAATACCAATGCCGATGGATTTGCCGAAAAGCCCAAACGTATTTCACCCCGAAAAGCCCAGCGCGGTAGGTTCGCGTAACTCGCTTGCGCAGGAATACCGCGATCAGCAATCTGAAGTAAACATGCTGATGGAGGAGGAAACCAACAAGGTTATCCACCACTTAACTGCCAAATTGCCGAAAGATGTTCTTGAGCGGCTGGATGTAATGGGCGGCTTGAAAGAAAAGCTGTACAACTATTACAACCAAAACTACCATAATATGTTCAACCGTTATATGGTAACGTCTGAAGATGAAATGGTAAAAAAGGTGCGGAACTTTATCGATCGGGAGGAAACGCAAGTCCTTGCCCGCTATTCGCCGAACGAGATCGCCAAGCTTTTGGATGCGGTTGGCGGCGCGGATAAGTTCAACACTGGGGAAATTGAAAAATCCATCGTTAATATGTATGGGCACCTGCAAGGGCACGTTCAACGGGGCGTAAACGAGTTGGAAACGCACACGAACAGTCTTTTGCGGCAAAAAACAGACACCGGAGCGTTTATTCGGGGCGAAAATGCCTATTCGGTGGTCAAATGCGCCTTTACTGACAACATCGAAAAGCCAAGAGGCGTAACTGATGTCAAAATGTCTATCAACGTTCTGGATTCGGAGCTTATTAGCCCGATTTTCCACTATCAGGCTACAATGGAATACCTGATCAAAGACGTTTTGAGCAAGTATATCATCGACATGATCGATAAAGAGATGGAAAATGTAAAAGATCAGCGTATTGATCAGGGGCTGGAAGAGTTTTCGGACAGCGAAATCCTGTTTTCCAAGCTCGGCAAGGTGGAACATTACACCGATGACGACCGCGACAACGCAAAATCCCTGCGCTACACGATGGTTTCAAAGGCAATTCTCGAAAAGATGGCGGGGCTGCGGGCTGAAATTGACCCTGAAAGCTTTGACCAGATGAATATCCGCGAAAACCTGAAACGGATTGTTGACATTGAAAACATTCGCAACCGGGGCTTTAATACGGCGATAAACTCAATTACTGCAATTCTTGACACGTCGAAAATGGGGTATCAGTACATCGAAAACCTGAAAAACGGCCGCGAGCTTATTATTCGGGAGTATGAGGACACTGACCTCGCGAATCTTCCCGATGAACGCTACCAGATTAAGCTGAAATATCTGGATAGCGCCCAGCTTATCGAGGAGCGCAAGGCGTACGAGGTGCAGCTCAAGAGTTTAGAGAACGAAGTGCGCCACATCTGGGATATTCTTTTCCTTATTTATGAGGAATCCAAGCGGTTTGGGCGCATACACGACTTCAAAGACTTGGCTGCCAAGAAAAAGAAGCGTATTAAAGTTACGATTAAGGACAAAACCGGAGAGCCTTTGTACGAGGATATCGATAAGGTGTGGGATGAGATCACGTTTGTCAAACCAGCCGAGACTGAGGTGGAGCGTGCAAACCGTACCTACATTCACGAAAAGAACAAAGTTGGACAGCAGATTATCCTTATGCGGGGAAAGCTTAAAGAAATGTACAACTATCAATATCCGATACAGCGCCGGGTCATCGAGGATCGCCTGAACTTTTTGGAAAAAGAATATTCCCGCTTTAATTACATGATTAACCCGTACCATATTCTCCCGGGGCTTATTCTGGACATTGACATTACTTCGATTAAGCGGAAAAAATCAACGCTGAACAGTATGGCAAACGTGCTGAACGAATTCCTGCACGGCGTGTCAAAGGGATTCCAGGATGCGGCGTTTGCGGCGTTCAGCCGGCGGCGTTCCACCGTGCGCGAGGACATTAACCAGTCTTTCAGTTCTGGAGAGGAAAAGCCTGCTCCGGCAGTTACCGTTCCTTCGGCAGCTTCGGCGTACCTCGATTTGCTTAACACGAATGACAAAGCTCCGACGGCGGCGATTGCCGAACTTGCAGCCCCTCGTCGCGGGCGCAAACCCAAGGCAGATAAAGGTTCAAGCGGCGGGCTTCTGAAGAAAGCCGGGCGAGGGCGTCCCCGCACGAAGTAGATCGTAGCGTGTGC
>WQZT01000134.1 GCA_009780595.1 Treponema sp.
CTCGTTCCGTTTGCCGGTTACGGGTTCAACAAAAGCCACGCCGCCGGGTATTCGGTTTTGGCGTACCGTACGGCGTATCTGAAGGCGAATTTTCCGGCGGAGTTTATGGCTGCCAACCTCACGAACGGGATCAACGCCACCGACAAAGACGAGCTTTCGCAGTGCATTGCCGAAGCGCGGAAGATGGGGCTGGAGATTGACCCGCCTGATATTAACAGCTCGGATAAACTGTTTACGGTTGTTGACGGGCGCATTTTTTACGGTCTTTTGGGAATCAAGGGTTTGGGGGAAAGCTCCGCCGAGGAGATTGTCAACTGTCGGCGTTCAGGCGGCGAGTACCAGGATTTTATGGATTTCCTGAACCGTGTTGATATAAAAGCTGTTGGCAAGAGCATCATCGAGCGGCTTATTTTGACTGGGGCGTTTGATCGTTTGGGCAAAAAGCAGCAGTTGTCGCGCCAGACGCTGGTGGGCAACTTTGAGCGGGCAATTGAGTACGCGCAGAATATCAAGGACGACAAGAAGTTCGGGCAGACAAGCCTTTTCGGTGAAACGGGGGAAAAGGAATACCCCGATTTTCAGTTTGACGAGTTCCCCGATTCAGACAGGGCGGAAAAGCTCAAGACCGAAAAGGAGTTAATCGGCTTTTA
The DNA here is from genome assembly GCA_009780595.1 of Treponema sp. GTDB lineage: Bacteria > Spirochaetota > Spirochaetia > Treponematales > Breznakiellaceae > WRKT01. The sequence goes on from WQZT01000134.1 coordinate 651, forward strand.
TTTTTCTGGCCACCCGATGGACGAGTACCGCGAAATTTGGGAAAAGGTGGTGAAGGTTGATTTGGGGCGGGAGGAAACACTTGTTCCCGGTACGCAGATTTTGGCGGGGCTTATCAAGAGCGTCAAGACCGTTCCCACCAGAAGCGGCGACAAGATGGCGTTTGCCACGTTGCAAGATTACAACGGCGAAATTGAGCTGACCTTTTTCCCGAATACGTGGAAAAAATGCCAGGATAAAATCGAGGCGGAAAAAGTTACGATTCTTAAAGGCAAGATTGACTATCAGAAAGAGAAGGACAAGCGCAGTTTTAACGTCGATGAATATCTGGAAATTGGCGATGCGGAACAGGCGATTCGGAACGAGGAAATGCAGGCGCGCAAGTGGGACAAATACCGCAATATCTGGAAGTACGCGAAGGATTTGGATGTGCGCCTTTTGGATACGGCGGCGGAAAGCGTTGAGCCGGGATCGTACACGGCAATTGGCGTGATTAAATCGCTACGGACACACATCGATTCCAAAGGCAAGGAAATGGCGTTTGGGACGATTCAGGACTGGCGCGGCGAGTTCGATGTTGTGTTTTTTTCGCGTACATGGGAGAATTGCAAGGCGATTGTTACGGTGGATGAAACGCTGGCGCTGAAGGGAACTGTCGAAAGCGCGAAAGACAAAAAACAGGCGCGCCCTTCGTTGATGGTGTCCAGCATTCAGGATTTGAGCAAGCTGATTCGCGCCGCGGCAAAGAAGGCTGAAGAAGCGCCCGCCGAAGAAGCCCCTGCTGAGAATAGCGCGCATAACACTGCGCCTGACACCGCGGCGGCGATTGAGGCGGCGTACCGGGAAATCCACATCCGCCTCGATGCGCGCGCGGTATCTGACTCGGCGGCGCTGTACTCGCTGAAAGCGTGCATAGACGGTAATCCTGGGCATTGCCCGGTGTTTATACACGTTCCAGGCGGGGCGGCGACTGGCGGTACGGCACCAAACGGTGCGGCACCTAGAGGTGCGGCGGCGCTTGCCGGGGAAACCGTGATCCGCATCGCGTGCGGCGTTTCTGGCGGAGACCGCGCTGATGCCGCCAGCGCCGCGCCCATCAGCGCACTGGCGGAATGTGCCGCCGTTGCCGATGTGTGGGGCTCTCGCTAGCCGCGCGGGAAAATCAGAAAACCGTTCGATTATCTAGATTGTCAGGAGGAGTGGTATGATTCGAGTTGTGAGCTTTGTAAGCTCTGTTGTTAGTATCTATATGATGATAGTGTTCGCCCGCATTATGCTCTCGTGGTTTAGCTGGATGCGCGGCGGTACGTTGCAGGTGTTTCTTTCGCGGGTAACCGACCCGTACCTCAACTGGTTTCGCCGTTTCCCGCTGAGAGTTGGCTTTCTCGACCTTTCGCCCGTTGTAGCTCTCGCCGTTCTTTCGCTGGTTAACGGCATCTTGTCCACGATTGCAGTCCACCAATCGTTCAGCATTGGCATTCTGCTCGCGCTTGTTTTGCAGATGGCGTGGGGCGCGGTTTCGTTTCTGCTGCTCTTTCTCATCATTGTTTTTGCCCTGCGCCTTGTTGCGACCCTTGCGCGCCTCAATGCCTACAATCCTTTGTGGCGCATCGTCGATGCGATTTTCCAGCCTGTATCGTATAAAATCAACCGCATCTTTTTTAAGAACCGGATTTTTAACTTCACCTCATCTACTATTATCTCCATTGCGATTATGGGCTTTGTGTATCTGGGTTTGCGGTTTCTGGTGATTCTGGCTTCAGCGGCATTGGTGCGGCTTCCGCTGTAGCTGCCACCGGATCGTATGTTTCTGAGCGAACTTGTCCAGCCGGTAACGGTCTTAAAGGGAGCCGGCCCCGCCGCCGCCGCTCATCTGGCGCGGCTTGGTATAACAACCGTTGCAGACCTTTTGCGCCACTACCCGCGCGAGTGGGAGGATCGCAGCCGCCGCGTTCCGATGAAAGACTGGAACTCAAGCGCAGTTTGCACGGACGTAACGGTGCTGGCGCACGACTGGATATTTGGCCGCGCACGTACAAAAACGCTGAAAATCTACGTTGAAGATGAAACCGCGCGCGCCTGCCTTATCTGCTTTAACCAGCCGTGGCTCCAGCGGCAGCTTCCCCCCGGCACTCGCTGTCGTCTGTACGGCAATTTTTCCTACAAGTACGGTGATATTCAGTCCACAGATTTTGAGATTGAGCCGCTGTCCGCTCACGGCGCTCCGTCTGCCGAAGGTGGATTTGTTGCCGCTGGAATACTGCCGGTTTACCCGCTTACCGAAGGGCTGCACCAGAAATCCCTCCGCAAACTGACTCGTCTTGCCCTTGATGCATTTGCCCCGTCACTACAGAACGAACTGCCCGACAGCATCATCGCCCGCGACAGGTTGCTGTCCAAATCCGCCGCGATAACGGCGGTGCATTTTCCCGCCTCGCAGGGGGAACTGGCGCAGGCGAAACAAACGCTCATCTACGAGGAACTGTTCTTTCTGGAAGTGATGGTGGGAAGGCGGGCAATGGCGAGGAAGCGGGGAACGGGACATGACGTTCAACGAGTTTCTCCCGCGCTCAACACGCTCCAGCAGAACTTGCTCAACCGCCTGCCTTTTTCGATTACCTCCGGGCAAGCAGCGGCAGTGGCGGAGATTAACGCTGATATGGACAGCCCGTACCCAATGGCGCGGCTGCTGCAGGGCGATGTTGGTTCCGGCAAGACGCTGGTTTCGTTTCTTGCCGCGCTGAAAGCTGTGCAGGGCGGGGGACAGGCAGCGCTCCTTGCGCCAACGGAGCTGCTTGCCCGCCAGCACGCGGAAAGCGCAGCCGCGCTCCTTGAACCGCTCGGTGTGCGAATTGCGTTCTTGACGGGGAATATGAAAACAGCCGGGCGGCAGCAGCTTTTGAGCGCCCTTGCCGCCGGGGAAATCGACATCGCCGCCGGAACGCACGCGCTTTTTTCGCAGGATGTAACGTACCGCAACCTGCGCCTCGTTATTGTCGACGAGCAGCACCGCTTCGGCGTTATCCAGCGGCAGGCGATTATGGACAAGGGCGACACGCCCGACCTGCTTATGATGAGCGCAACTCCCATTCCCCGAAGCCTCGCGATGACTGTGTTCGGCGACCTTGACATCTCGGTGATTCGGGATTTACCTCCGGGGCGCAAGACTATCAAGACCCACCTGAAAATGCAGTCGAACGTACACGATGTCTACGATTTTGTGCGGGGAGAACTTGCGGCGGGACATCAAGCGTATTTCGTCTATCCGCTCATCGAAGCTGGCGATGACGATACGGATGTTGCCGACACGGATGCTCGCGCAAACTCGTTCGGGCTGAAAGACGCGGTGTCTATGTCCCGCCACCTCGCCCAGAACGTGTTTCCCGGTTTTCCGCTCGCGCTCCTGCACTCCAAAGTTGACGATGACGAGAAGCGGCATACTATGGAAGCTTTCCGCCGCGGCGAGATTAAAATCCTCGCTGCCACGAGCGTGGTGGAAGTGGGCGTGGATGTGCCGAACGCGAACTGCATGGTTATCGAGCACGCCGAGCGCTTTGGACTTGCCGCGCTGCACCAAATGCGGGGCAGAGTTGGCAGAGGGCACGCGCAATCCTACTGTTTTTTGGTGTACGCAAGCCCCCTTACCGACGACGGCAAAACCCGCCTCAACGTGATGCGGGAAACTTCAGACGGCTTTGTCATTGCCGAGGAAGATTTGAAGCTGCGGGGGCCGGGGCAAGTGGCGGGTGTCGAGCAATCAGGCTACTTCGCGCTGGGCTTGGCAGACCCTGTCAGGGATGCGGAGGAGCTTGCCCGCGCCCGCGCCGATGCCTTCGCAATGCTAGAAGCCAATCCCCATTTCGATCACCCGGCAAACCTCCTGTCGGCGGATAATTAGCCGTTGGCGGATTAGCCCAAAACTCCCCAGCAAACGCGCACTGCGTTTTTGTCTTTTTTTTCGATTTTTATCATTTTTCTATTGACAAGAAGGGATATTCCCCTGTATCATTTTCCTTATGTTAAAAGTAATAAAAAACAAAGTAATAAAAAACAAAGTAGTTAAAAATTATTGTTTTAAGATTACAGCGGAGCAGGATAGCGAATCGGCACTTGTGCAAAGCTACTCCCGCACACAAGCACACAAGCACACATCAATTATACCAAAACGGTAGGTTTTCGTCCAGTCTTTTTTCAAGATTTTTACGATTTTCACAACTTTTTCATCATTTTTCTCGTTTTTTGCACATTTTCTCTGTTTGTGATATTCAGGCAGATGCCGCGCTAGCGATTTGCAACCGAAAAGCGAGTTTTCTGCCTTTATATAACTCTGCCCGTATGGGCGGGTAATTCAGATCAACGACTAAGTATACGTCTGAGATCTCTGTGATTAC
>WQZT01000135.1 GCA_009780595.1 Treponema sp.
ACGTACCGCATTGAACTTCCGGCGAGCCAGATACAGATTCGCTCGGTGCTGACTGTCGGTCAGCAGATGATGGTGCGGGTTACCATTCCCGAAGGCTCAACGCTCAGGCAAACGGCGCTCATTATCGAGGAAGCCGGAGTTGCGCCCGCTGGGGATTTTCTTGCCGCCGCCTCGTCCGCCGAACTTCTTTCTTCCTTTAATATACCCGGGCAGACAATAGAAGGCTACCTTTTCCCCGACACGTACCTGTTTCCCCTGTCGTATCCCGCGCCCCGCGTGGTTGCGGCGTTTGCGGAGAATTTCTTCAGGCGGCTGGCGCAGATTGCGCCTGAAAGCGCAGGAATGACGGCGCAGGAACTGCACAACCGCGTGATTATGGCGTCAATCGTGGAGCGCGAGTACCGCATCAAGGAGGAAGCGGCGCTTATGGCGGGCGTGTTTTTCCACCGTCTGGACATTGGGATGCTGTTGCAGTCCTGCGCGACTGTTGTGTACGTTATGACCGAAGTTCAAGGCCGCCCTCACCCCGAACGGCTTTTTTTCCGCGACCTTGAAATACAAAGCCCGTTTAACACCTATATGCACAGCGGGCTGCCGCCAGCCCCGATTTCCTCACCGGGCGAGGTTGCGCTGTCAGCGGCGTTCAACCCCCAGCAAACCGACTATCTTTTTTTCAGGCTGGTTGATGTGTCCGCCGGGCGGCATTTTTTTTCCCGCACGATTGAAGATCACAACACTGCCGGAATTCCCGTAAAAGGCAGATAACGTGCCGTATATTTCGGAAACCTCCATACAGGAGGTTAAAGACCGAACAGATGCTATCGCTGTGGCATCCGATTACGTTAAGCTCGAAAAACGCGGCGGACGCTGGTGGGCGTGCTGCCCGTTTCATCAGGAAAAAACCGGCTCGTTTACCGTGAGCAGCGAGCTTAAAACCTACTATTGTTTTGGCTGCCACAAAGGCGGGACAATCATCAACTTTGTGATGGAGATGGACAAGCTTTCGTATCCTGAGGCGATTAGCTTGCTTGCCGCGCGGTTTGGAATACAGTTGGTGTATGAGAAAAGCTCAGGCGATCCGGGCGCGCAGGCGGCAGATGAGGCAAAAAAGCAGCGCAAAGACGACCTTTTTGAGTTATACCGGAGAATGGCGGGAACCTTTCACCATTTTTTGATGGAAACCGATGACGGGCGGGCGGCAAAGCAGTATATTATGGCGCGAGGTATAAACATCGAAACGATAGAACAATTCCGTTTAGGGTATGCGCCGCAAGACCGCTATTGGCTGCACAAGTTTTTGCTGCACAAGGGCTATTCAGCGGAGTTTCTGGCAACATCCGGGCTTTTTTCCTCGCGGTTTCCCGGTGTAGGGCTTTTCTCTGGGCGGCTTTTGTTTTCCATTGCCGACAAACAGGGCAAAATCGTGGCATTCGGGGGGCGTTACTTGCCGCCGCCTGACGAACACCTCGCCGCCGCGCCATCTGCCGCACCGCCGCCGAAGTACATCAACTCGCCAGAGACGGAAATCTACAAAAAAGGGCAGACGCTTTTCGCCATTGATCTTGCCATTCCGGAAATACGGCGGACGAAAATGGTGTACATTGCCGAAGGGTACATGGATGTTCTGGCGCTCCACCAGGCGGGGATCAGCAACGCCGTCGCCCCGCTGGGAACGGCGTTTACCGACGAACAGGCGAAACTTTTACAGCGCTGGGCGGAAAATGCGGTGTTCTTTTTTGACGATGATGAAGCAGGGCAGGTAGCGGCGGTGAAGGGGATTTTAACCTGCCGCAAGAACAACCTCCCCTGTGCGGTGGTTGCCGCGCCCAACGCAGCGGCTTCGACAAGCGAAGTGGCGGAAAACACCGCTGCGGTGAAAGATCCTGCTGACATTCTGCAGAATTTCGGTACAGAGGCATTGCAAAAAAATGCAAAATGTTTTATAATAAATGACTTTGATTTTTTGATACGCAGAGCAAAAGCTATATACGATGCCAAACCAACTTCGGTTCAAGGGAAAGCACAGGCGGTTGCGTTTGCATTCCCCTACGTCGCCCTTTTAGACTCAGAAGTTGCCAAAAATTCTTGTATAGAAGCTATTGCTGATTCTTTTGGGTTGCTTGTATCAGCAGTGGGCGACGATTTTCGCCGTTACGCTGCACAGCAGTCCAGCCCCCGGCGCGGCATAAGCGCCTCACATAGTGTTAAGGAGGAAACAAATCCCAGGGTGTCCGCCGGGAGGACTGATTCCCGTATCCGCATGAATGACGAGCTTGCCCTGCTTATTGCAACGGCAGTCAGTCATGTTTCGCCCGGAGAGGAAAAACTTTTTCCGAAATTCCGAGCCGCCCTTGAAATTAACGAAGTAGAAGATCAGTATGCCAAAGAGATTTATATCGCCCTTGAAGAGTGTATCAGGTACGGCGAATCCGATATGGATGAACTCTTGGCGCGGATTTTCTCCCCCGAATTGCGGGGGCTGTTTGTTGAAAAAAGCGCATCCGGCGAGTTTTCTATAAATTCACGGCAGCTTGTTGCAGACGGCATTAAGAAAATCAAAGGAAGGCTTCTGGAGCGAAGGCAGGAAGAGATTTTGATTCAACTGAGAACCCAGGCTGGCACGGATGAAGTGCGCGAACTTCTTGCTGAAAAAATGCAGATTGACAATGATTTGTCTGTGTTAAGACAGGCGAAGTAAGGAAAACCAATGACGGAACTAAAAAAGCCGAAAAAAAAGATAAAAACTAAACCCGCCGGGGCAACCAGCAGAGTTCTGGTAAGAACGTTGCCCGCCGCTTCAGGTGAAGCAAGCGACGCCCTTGATCCGGCGGTGGTAAAGCTTATCGATTACGCAAAAGGGAAGAAAACGATTTTTTTTGAGGAGCTTGCCGATTATCTTCCGGAGCATATTGCCAATACCGATAAAATCGAACAGGTGCTGGCGCTTTTGGCGGAAAATAATATTCAGGTGGTGGAAGAAGAGGCGGGCGATGACGAGGAAGAGCCGGAAACTCGAAAAAACGAGGCGGACAAGAAGCGCCTTGTTACCAACGAGAAGGACTCCGCCGTTGACGACCCGATACGGCTGTACCTTCGGGAAATAGGCCGCGAGCATCTCCTGAATGCTGAAATGGAAGTGTTTCTTTCCAAGCAGATGGAAGATGGGGAAAATATCATCAAAAGTGTGATTAAAAAGTCCGGGATGATAATCCCTGAGTTTTACCACATTGCCCAGAAGGCATTTTCCAAACGGGATTTGCGCGAGATGAATCTTTCCAAAAAAGAGATCACCGAACATCTGGCTGAACGCCGCCGTCTGAGCCACTTCTACAAGGATGCGCTGCGCTCCCTCCTTCCCGATTTAAAAAATTACATCGAAACCAAGCGCAAGATTATCGGGCGCGGGGTAAACATTTTTGATGATCCTGAACTGAACAACATTCGCAGCAATCTCATGAAGGTTATCGAGACTGCCGAGATTCATCCGGAAGAGATTGCCGGGTTTTCGGAGAAGTTTATCCAGGCATCCAAGCGCATACGGAAGTACAAAAAAGAGCAGGAAAAGATCGAGAAGCATTTGCACGTGCAATCGCTGAAAGATCTGCGGACGCTGGGGCGTTCCTTAACGCTGAAAGAGGAGCGCGAGAAGCTGGAAGAAACTCTGGGTTTGAGCGCCGATGAGATTAAGGATAAAATCCGGCAGATACAGATAAGCGAGAAAAAGCTGCGCCAGATGGAAGCGGAGTTCGAGGAAACCATCGAGAGCATCAATCAGATGGCAAAAGAAATTAACCGCGGCCGGGTGATGATGAAAAACGCCAAGGACAGGCTTATCAAAGCGAACCTGCGTTTGGTGGTTTCTATTGCCAAAAAGTATACAAACCGCGGGCTGCACTTTTTCGACCTTGTTCAGGAAGGCAATATCGGGCTTATCAAAGCGGTGTAGAAGTTCGAGTACAAAAAGGGCTTCAAGTTTTCTACATACGCTACGTGGTGGATACGTCAGGCGATTACGCGGTCGATTTCCGATCAGGCGCGCACGATTCGTGTTCCGGTGCATATGATAGAACAAATTAACAAGGTGCAGCGGGAAGCCCGCCAGTTGATGCAGGTGCTGGGGCGCGAACCGACCGACGACCAGATTGCCGAGCGGCTGGGCTGGCCTACGCACCGGGTAAAGCAGGTGAAAAATGTGGCGCGGGAGCCTGTAAGCCTTGAGTCGCCAGTTGGCGAGGAAGAGGATTCCCTTCTGGGAGATTTTCTGGAGGACAAGGTTGTCGAAAATCCCTCCAACCAGACTCAGTTCAAGATGTTGCAGGATGAGATTATCAGAATACTCAACACACTTCCGGCTCGGGAGCAAGAGGTGCTGAAAATGCGCTTCGGGCTTGACGACGGTTATTCTCTGACGCTTGAAGAAGTCGGGCTGTATTTTAACGTTACGCGGGAGCGGATCAGGCAGATTGAGGCAAAGGCACTCAGGCGCTTGCGGCATCCAAAACGGAGCCGGAAGCTCAAGGACTATCTGGATCAATAAGGTTATTTGGTGTATGATCCGCACATATAAAAAGCGGACGATGACGTGTTCCAAGGGGATTTGAATTTTATGGAAGAAGTATTTGAGAATCTAAAAGTTTTGCAGGATGTTCTGTCGGAAAAAATTGAGCTGGAGCAGAGAATCCAGGAAATCCCGAAGTTGCTTGTTACGCAGGAAGAGCTTCTGGCAAGGATGAAGAAGTCTTATACCGAAAAAAGTCAGGAATATTCAGCTACAAAAGAGACGGTAGCTTCCTACCGCAATTCGCTTGCTGGCGCAGAAACCAAAATTGAAGACGCGGAGAAAAAAACGGAGCTGCTGACGACTCAGCGGGAATTCGAGGCGCTGGACAAAGAGCGTGACGATGCCGAGAAAAAGGCGAAAGAGTTCCGGGAAAAACTTCTGAAAGAGGAACGTGTTCTTCTGGATTTAGACGAGCAGCTAAAGCAGAC
>WQZT01000136.1 GCA_009780595.1 Treponema sp.
ATATTTTCAGGGCGGGGTGTAATTCCCGACCGGCGGTAAAGCCCGCTACTCCGTGTCCCGCTGGGGCAGGATTGAACTGGTGAAACTCCAGTGCCGACGGTATAGTCCGGATGGAAGAAAATAAAAGCCTGGTTTCGTTGCTCCCGTTGTGGCGGCGCGAAAGCTCGTTTGTCTTTCCATTAATAAGCCCTCCTGGACGGTGTCCGTGGGGGCTTTTTCGTTTGTAACGCCTTCGCCGCCCTGAAAACTGGATGGTAGTGTGCAGATAGTACAGACGGCGGGCGGCGCTCCGGCGGAGCGATGTTCAGAGCAGACATTTTCTTCCTTTGACGTCTCGTGTATGAAGCGGGCGCTGGTGTTGGCGCGGCGCGGCGCGGGGCGGACTTCTCCCAATCCGATGGTTGGCGCGGTTCTTGCCAAAGACGGCCGCGTCATCGGCGAAGGCTGGCACCGCAAGCGCGGGGAAGCCCACGCCGAAGCCCGCGCTGTTCAAGCGGCGCTGGATAGCGGCTGTTCGCCCGCCGGGGCGGATTTGTACTGCACCCTTGAACCGTGCTGTTACACTGCGCCGGAAAAGCGCCAGCCGCCGTGTACGGGTCTGATAATCAACAGCGGCATTACGCGGGTGTACATCGCAAACCTTGACCCGAACCCGAAGGTCAGCGGCGGCGGTGTTGCCGCGCTCCGCAAGGCGGGCATCGAGGCGTGCACCGGGTTGTGTGCCGCCGAGGGCGAAGAACTCAACCGCGCCTTTTTCACCTTCCACCGTTTGCGCCGCCCGTACATTCACCTGAAACTGGCGCAAACGCTCGACGGTAAAGTTGCCGCCCCCGACGGCTCTTCGCGCTGGATCACCGATGCCGCCGCGCGCCGCATCGTTCACCGCCTGCGCAGCCACTACGACGCTGTGCTTATCGGCAGCGGAACCGCGCTCGCTGACAACCCCGAACTGACGGTTCGCCTGTCAAGCGGCCGCAACCCGCTCCGCATCGTTCTGGATTCCCGCCTTGCCATCAGCGAAACTGCCAAACTGCTCAACCTCAGCGATCCGGAAAAAACTATCATTATATATAACGATTATAACGGTGATAAAAATCCGGCTCTCGCGCAAAAAGCGGAAAAACTCCGCGCAAAGGGCGCGGAACTAATCGCCCTTCGCTCTTCCCCGCTTTCCGCCGAAGGGCTTCCCCTGACGGAAGTTCTCGCGGCGCTGGCGAAGCGGGGTGTGCAGTCGGTGCTTGTTGAAGGCGGCGCGGGGGTGTGCAGTTCCTTTCTGCGGGAAGGGCTGTGGGATCGGCTGTCGCTGTTTATAGCCCCGCTTGTTTTAGGCGGCGGTGTTAGTTCAATCTCAGGGCTTGGCATTACCTCGATGGCGGAAGCTCTGCGGTTTGGCAACGGTTCTTTCCGCCGCATTGGAGGGCAGGTGCTTTTCCAGACAGACCGAAATCAACCGGAACAAAGCGGAACGCAAAAACCCGCAAACAAGGAGGCTATATGTTTACCGGAATAATCGAAGAGGTGGGCGTTGTTGCCTCGATGACGCGCGAATCAGGCCGCGCGCGCCTTGTGATCCGCGCCGAGGCGGTGCTGGAAGGCACGAAGTACGGCGATTCCATCAACATCGAAGGCGCGTGCCAAACGGTGGCGGAACTCGACGGCAGCACGTTCACCGTGTTCACCCTCGCGGAGAGCCTCAAAAAAACGACGTTGGGCGAACTGCGCGTGGGGAGCCGGGTCAACCTTGAACGCGCGATGACACCGAACACGCGAATGGGCGGGCATATGGTGCAAGGACACGTAAGCGCCGCCGTTTCCATTCGGGAGCTTTCCCGCGCGGACAACAACGTTTACCTTTCGGTGGAAGTTCCCGGCGACCTCATCCGGCTGTGCGTGCCGGAAGGCTCGATTGCGCTTGACGGCATAAGCCTGACGGTTGCGAAAATCTCAGGCACGCTGGTTACGGTGAACGTCATTCCCGTAACTATCGAAAGTACAACGCTGCGGTATAAAAAACCCGGCGACAGGATGAATCTTGAAACCGATATTATCGGGCGCTATGTCGAACGATATTTAGCGCCGTTTATTTCCCAGCCGCTGAGCGCTGAACGTTTGCGCGAGCTGGGGTATTAATATTGAGTAAACATTGAGAAGGAGACAACTATGAAGTCAAATAATCAAACCGGTGAAACGGCGCGCCAAGAAATGGGCGAAGTTTTTGCGGAGGTTGAAGAGGCGCTTGATGAAATCCGCCGCGGAAGAATGCTTATCGTTACCGACGATGAAGGCAGGGAAAACGAAGGCGACATCATTATGGCTGCCGAAAAAGTTACGGTTGACGCGCTGAACTTTATCGCGTCGCACGCGCGGGGTTTGCTCTGCCAGGCGCTTACGCCTGAGCGGGCGGCGACGCTTGACCTGCCGATGATGGTGCAGAAAAACACCGCTGTTCACGCAACGGGCTTTACCGTGAGCGTTGACGCGCGGGAGAAAACGACCACCGGGATTTCCACCTACGACCGCGAGGCTACCATCAAGACGCTGATAGACCCCGCAACGCGCCCGGACGACCTGTGCCGCCCAGGGCATATTTTCCCGCTGATAGCGCGGCGTGGCGGCGTGCTTGTCAGAGACGGCCACACCGAAACAGCGGTGGATTTGGCTCGGCTGGCGGGGCTTTACCCGTCGGGCATCCTCTGCGAGATTCTTGACGATGACGGAAAAATGGCGCGGCTTCCTCGCCTTGCGCGGATGGCGCGGGAGTACGGCCTGAAGATTCTCACGGTGAAAAAATTGATCGAGTGGCGGAAGGCTCACGATACCATTGAGGAGTCGGAAGATGCTGTGTCTGTTGCGCCGCCCAAGCGCCTCGCGCAGAGCAGGCTTCCTTCCTGTTCGGGGAACTTTCAACTTATCAGTTACGATAATCCCGGGTATCCAAATCAGCCGCATCTGGCAATAGTTTCGGAAAAGCCCTACAAGGCGGGCAACGCGCTGGTGAGGATTCATTCGGAGTGCCTGACCGGGGAAGTTCTCGGCTCTCTGCGCTGCGATTGTTCCGCCCAGCTTTCCGCGGCGCTGGAGCGTGTCGGGCAGGAGGGCGGCGTTCTGGTGTACCTGCGGCAAGAAGGGCGGGGCATCGGGCTTACCGAAAAAATTCGCGCCTACGCTCTGCAAGACGAGGGGCTTGATACAATCGATGCAAACCTCAAACTGGGGCATCAGGCAGACCAGCGGGATTACGCGGTTGCCGCCGCCATTCTCAAAGACCTCGGCGTGTCGGGTATCAGGCTTATGACGAACAACCCGGACAAAAGCCAGGCGCTGCAACAGGCGGGAATTACCATTAACGAAATGGTTCATATCGAGATTGAACCGGGCGATGAAAACCGCTCGTATTTGGCAACAAAAAAGAACCGCTTCCGGCATACTCTGGAATTGGTTTAATGCGATTACGCGATGTAACACGATTGTGAAAAACAAGTTTAGTAAGGAGAACGTATGTACAATGAAATCAATGGAAATCTGAATGGCGAAGGCAAACGCTTTGCGGTGGTCGTCGGGCGCTTTAACAGTCTCATCAGCGAGCGGCTGCTGGAGGGCGCGCTGGATTGCTTTGTGCGGCACGGCGGGAAAGAGGAAAACCTGACGGTTGTCCGCGTACCCGGCTCGTTTGAAATCCCGTTTGCGGCGCAGAAGCTCGCACAAAGCGGGAAGTACGACGGCGTGGTGTGTTTGGGCGCGGTCATTCGCGGCTCGACGCCGCACTTTGACTACGTCGCGGCTGAGGCGGCGAAAGGTGTCGCGCACGCCGCCTTCAACTCCGGTCTGCCGGTTATTTTTGGAGTCCTGACGACAGATTCCATCGAGCAGGCAATTGAACGCGCCGGGACAAAGGCGGGGAACAAAGGCTGGGACGCGATGCTCTCCGCGATTGAGATGGCGGATATATACAAGCAACTTGGCTAATCTGTCTGCGACAGATTAGCTAGGAAGTTTTGGCGGAGCCAAAACTTCACCCTCGCAGGGTAAATTTGCCTTGGCGGAATTTGGCTCGGATTGGCTTAGAAGGTGGAATCACCGAACCGTTAATCTATAGCGAGAATTTTTCCCACCACCGATGACCTGAATTGCTCCTTTATTCAGCAATCCGCGCAGGAGCTTTATCGCCATAGTTTGCGACACATCCAACGCTGCCTCAATATCCTTTCTGACAATCTCATTCTGCTCTTTAATCAATACAATGATTTTTTCCTCATTCTCGTTAAACGTGATTTTACTGCTAGTTACAGTATGGCTGATTACGTTTCTGTTTGGTAGGGTAATTTTGAACGCATTACTCGAGGTCTGCAATTCAGGTTTTCTATCGCAGTCGGCATAACTTCGCATAATTTTGGGAATGCCCGTTCCATAGGCTTCGATGAGGCGAAGGCGGTACAATACGTTTGCCAGTTTTTCGTTTCTGGGTATCGAAAGACCAAGCAATATGTCATCAAGGGAAACACCTTTGGGCAAACCTCCTACGGAAACAAACTCAATGCGGTCGTCGAAAATGCTGATAAGGATGCTGCTGGAAAAAGCGTAATCTCGGTGAACAAGCGCATTCAGCAAAATCTCCCGAAGAGCTTCTTCAGGATAGTCTCTCTGTTCTTCGCGGTACAGCCCTTTTACTGTTGCGTGATTGCGGTTGTGCATATCGAGGAAGGCATAAACATCTTCCAACTGTTTGAGTATTGAGCCTGAAAACTCCCGCCTGTCCTTAAAAACCTGTTTTTCCAGCCCCTCAAAAACGGCAAGCTTGACTGTATGCACAGACTGGTCAGACAGCAACAGTCCCAGATTGGTATATACGCCGTCTGTTGTCTGCATGTGCAGTGTTTTGTACTGACCAGTGCCAAACGGAATTTCCCTCTCCACAAAAAAATGCCCAGACTCGGCAAACGTCAAG
>WQZT01000137.1 GCA_009780595.1 Treponema sp.
GGCTCTACCGCAATGGCACTCCGTTTCCCCGACGGCGAGGTTAGAACCGTGAACACCCCGATACACAGCGGCATTCGCGGCAGGGAACGCGCGGTGGCGGCTTGCCTGGGACTGAAGGCGGCGGAGTAAGAGCCGCGCAAACGGCGAACACAGACTAATCCGAAATATGCCGCAGTATGCTGTTGATAAAATTGATAACCCGAATCTTTGATAGTTCCTCTTGGGTGTTCTCTCCTGCGCCGTCAAGCGAATTACCCGCGCCGGACAGGTAGCTCTTCCAACGGTCAGCAAAGGCATCCGCGTCTTTGCGGGCAAGCGGCAGACGTTTACCCAAAAGCATAGCTTCGCTAGACTTGTCCCGGAAGATGGTTTTCCCAGCGCAGACAACTCTCAGATTGGCAAGAATATTTTTTTCACTTTTCATGATAAAAAGCGCCGAGCCATAATTACTGTCATCAGCAAGGCTGGCGGCATTGCCAAAAACAGTGCTGCCTGTGGAGTTTGAAAACTTTTTATACCAGGTAAACGTCCACGTTTCAAGCGGTATTCTGATTCGGGTCAAAATTTCGCCCTGTGCGGCGGCGGAAAAGCGGGCAGCCGAAATCCAACGAACGGCGTGCGCGGTGCGGAGTTCGTACTGCGCGTCAAGCGCTATCATCGGGATGGCAACATCGGGAATACCAAAGCTCTGATTTGTAGAACTCAGCGAAGGCAGGCAGATATTCCCCCCGATGGTGGCTTGATTGCGTACCTGCACATCGGCGGCTTGCGACAGGCACAGGCTCAGCGCTTCGGGAACTATTTTGCCCCGTTTGGCAAGCTGGTTTAATTTTACCGCCGCACCGATTTCAATGTAACGTTCGGTGCGGCTTATTTTTTTGAGCTCTTCCATTTTGTCCAGAGAGATGATGGTTTGCGGAAAGTCAGGCGTGCCGCTTTTCCCGGCGCGCATAAACCCCGTGCCGCCGGAGCATAGCACCGCCTCCGGTGCAAGTTCCCACGCTGAGAAAATTTCTTGAAAGGATGCGGGAAACATCACGCGGTTAAGATGATCGACCATAAACCTTTTTCCTGCGGTATTCAATTGCCGCCACAGCCGCGCGCACCAGCGCATCCGGGTCAGTGCAGCGGCACCTGATCCCGCTAAAGCCGGCAAGGATGTCGTTCTTCACCGGGTGGGTGTCCCGGCTTACGAGCGCCGCCATCGCCATAATTTTACCGCTCTCGCAAAAGCCGCAACTGTGAACTCCTGCGTCCGCCATCGCGCGGGCAATGTCCTTGTATTCGTCGGTTTTTGAAAACCCTTCGATAGTAATAATTTCGCTGCCCCTGATTTTGAAAACCGGAACAAGGCATGATTTTACCACATCCCCGTTGAAGAGGACTGAGCAAGCGCCGCACTTCCCCGTGCGGCAACCGGACTTCGTTCCGGCAAGGTTAAAACTATTTCGCAAAATATCAACCAGCCTGACTTCCCCATCGGCATCGATACTCACATCCTCGCCGTTTAAAACAAATGCAATATTCACGTGGAAACTCCCTGCGCTCCTGCGGCGACTTCCGCTCCTGCAGCGGCTTCCGCTCCTGCGGCGGCTTCCGTGGCTTCCGCGTGCGGCGGCTCGTGCTGCTGCTTTTGTTCGAGGGCGCTCCATATTTCGCCTGAGCAAAGGGGGATTTTTTCAAAGTGATGATCCAGCGCCTGAGACACGGCTTGCACATACGCGGCAGGTATGCAGCAGAACGGCAAATCGCCTATGCCGCGCGGGTCAGACGATTCGCTCTGGATGAATTCGATGGTGATGGGGGGAACTTCCTCCGCGGCGATAATGTCATAGGCGCGGTAAAGCTCCGGGGGAATTGCGCCGTCCTTGTAAAAAATCTGTTCGCGGCTCGCCCAGCCCAGCGCGTGGATAATCCCCGTTCTCAGCGCGCTGTTTGCCCGTTGCGGGGAAAGTATTTTCCCGCAATCGGCGGTAAACCAGATTCCCCGAATGACGGGCACGAGCGAAACCACATCGATTTCTATTTCGATGATTGCCGCGCCCCAGCTCAGACGGCTGAATGCGTCGCTGCTGTATGCCGTGTCTCCTGAATCCGGCTTTTTCGCCGATGCGGCGGAACGTTTTACCGTTATCGGCAAAGGCCGCCTGAAACGTTGACTGCGAATTGCAAGACAGCATTTTTCAACGAGCTTCGTTACAACACTGACGGCTCTGGAGGCTGTGGCAATGCCGGAATCGGGCGCTTCGCCCGTGATATTTGAAAGGCGAATTGCGCTGCTTTCAATACCCAATATATCCCCCGCGATATTCTGCCATATTTCAGGCGGCGGGCATGTTTGTGAAAAAAATGCGCTGGTTTTAATATCCAGCGAGCCGTCTTTTTCAAGGCGCATCTCCACCGTACAATTCCCGTTGCCGCTTACGCCGTTGTGCAGGAAGCCACTGCCAGAAAAGGCGGTGGTGATTCCGATACCCCGCAGCATCTGTCCGGAAAAAGCGCCCGGCTTTCCCCGGCGGCTATTTTTCAGTAACTCATACGATGCCCACTTGCGGTGATAGTCGCTGGCGGCAGCGGCAGCATCGATGAGTTCAGGCAGCGGGATCGATTTGTTTAAGGGTATTCCGATGGCAAGCGATTGCTTTACTTTCAGGAAATTGTTTTTTCGCCACTGCGCCGGATTCTGCCCGGCGGCTTCGGCAATGCGACATGCGTGCCGCTCCGAGGCAAAAGCCCCCTGCGCCAAGCCAAAGCCCGCAAATGCCCCCTGCGCGGGAATATTCGCGTGCAGCCCGCCGCCGCTAAAACTAAACGCACCGCGCCGGTAAACACCAAACGAGCCGATACAGGTCTGATCGATAATTTCATCCTGAAAAATACCCGCTGCCCCGAAACCGACAGACGCATTCACCTGCGAGGCGAGAATCTCGCCCTCCGCCCCTATCGCGCTGCGTATCCGAATTTCCGCCGCGCTTCGTTTGGGAGCGTACAGGAAATCCTCTTCCCCGCCGAGCATGAGCTTCACCGGGCTGCCGCTGATGCACGTTGCAAGCGCGGCGTGGCACGCGACAAGCGACGGATACCAAATCTTCCCGTCAAAATGCCCCGCCGCCGCCATCGAGCTAACCGTTACGCTGCCCGACTCCCACCCCAAAACCTGCTCGACAGAATGCTTGACGTGGTACGGCCATTGCGTGGCAGTGTAAATCATTAAACCAGGAAGGGCGGAATCACGCGCATCCTGAAACGCCGCAACCGCCCCGTGCGGCTCAGGATACCAATGCGCCTGAGTCCCGGTGCGATAAACCCCCTCGGCGATTTTTTCGCAGTGTTCAAACGCCGCCTCCGGTTCGCCTGAAACAATATCGCGCTTGACAGCCACGTCCCCCTCAGGCGGAAAAAGCGGCTGCTGCTCCTTGACATTTACCGTAACGTGGACAAGCAACTCCGCCAGTTTACCCGGCTCAGGCCCGACCAGAATGGCAACAGGCTCGCCAATGTACGAAAGATTTTTTTCCGCAAGGACAGGCACGGAAAAACCCGCAAGTTCATTCTTGCCGGGAATATACTCCGCCGTAACGAGAACGCAGGATTCCGGCAGCGGCGGGCATTCTACCCCAAGCAAAACGCCCCGCGCAACCGGGGAGCGCACTGTTACCGCGTACAGCATATCCGGCAAAAAAATATCCGCCGTAAATTTAACCGGGTCGTTCAATCTGAAAGGCTCCTGTCTAGTTCATATTCGATATATAATATATTCGACACTACTTTATAGTATATTACATTTGTGCATATTTGCATGCAATATCTTTAACTGCCGTTATTACCCGCTCTATATGGGTGTCCGTCATTCCCGGCCACAGCGGGAGGGAAATGCTGCGGCTGTACGTTTCCAGCGCATTCGGAAAATCCCCGTCCTCCAGCGCGTAGCGTTTTTTGTAGTAGGGCATTGTGTGCAGGGGGATAAAATGCACGGAAATCCCGATGCCGCGCTCCTGCAATTTCGCGGCAAACTCGTTCCGGGTGATCGACAGCGTTTCGCGTGCAAGCCGCAGCGGGTACAAGTGCCGCGCATCGCCCTGCGCCGTTGGCGGGAGAATAAAGTGATTGCCACCGACACGGATGTCGCGGACACGGATGTCGCGGACACGGATGTCGCGGACAGGGATGTCGCGGTTTGTGTGCGGGGTGAAAGCTTTGTCGTAACGCTGGGCAATCTGGAGGCGCATTTCAAGCAGAGCCATTGCACGGCGAAGCTGCACCCGTCCCAACGCGGAAAGAATATCCGGGATATTGTACTTAAAACCCGGCTCGACAACTTCGTAGTACCACGACGCTTTTGTGTCCGTGTAGCGGCTCCACACACTGCGATCAATGCCGTGCGAGCGCATAATCTTCACCCGCTCGGCAATGCTTTTGTCGCGGGTAACAACCATGCCGCCTTCTCCCGTTGTGATTGTCTTTGTCGCGTAAAACGAGAAAACCCCCACATCGCCGCAAACGCCTGCCCAGCGCCCGGTGGCGGTATGCGCGGGGAACGAGTGCGCCGCGTCCTCGATAACTTTAAGCCTGTAACGCGCCGCGATGCTCAGTATCGCCGCCATATCACAGGGAAGTCCGCCGTAGTGAACGGGCATTACCGCAACCGCCGTGCCGCTGGGACCGAACCCGGCGCCGTTGCTGGCAGCGGACGCGCGGGGCGGGTACGCGGGCAGTCCGGCGGCGAGCCGTTCCAGCGTGCGCTCCAACGCCGCCGGATCAATGTTGTAGCCGCCGGGAATTGAGTCGACAAAAACGACCTCTGCACCGAGGTAGCGCACAACTTCGGCGGTGGCAGTAAATGTGAGCGAAGGCACAAGCACAAGGCTGCCGGGCTGTACCCCGCAAGCTTCAAGCGCGAGGTGCAACCCGCTGGTGGCGGAGTTTACCGCCATA
>WQZT01000138.1 GCA_009780595.1 Treponema sp.
AGTTCATTGAGATTTGTTGAAGAATTGTACGTCTCGTTACGAAACCATTTCCGGTTGAGCGATTCCTCCGCCAGTTCCCCAGCGCCAAACGTTGGTGCAAGTGAGAGAATGAGCTGGAGTTTTTCGCCTTCAAGCAGCGTGTATTTTCCGTTAACAATAACAACTCCGCGCAGCCCTTTGTGCAGTGCGGCGGTTTCGGGGTTGATGTAATCCAGCACGGATTTAAGTTTTTCCCAGGGGAGATTTACCTGCTTTTTCCCCTTAACCATTTGTATCTCGAAAACTTCGTTGCCAATCTTGATGCGGTTGGTGAAATCCCGCGCACGCTTGAGCCGAGGTTCGCCGTCTGCGCTTGAGGTAAGTGCATCGCCCCTCCCGCGAAGCTCCTCGCTGTGGGTAATCTCGCCGCGAAGTTCTTCGCCGCGAAATCCATCGCCGCGCTTGCGCCTGTCGCCCCCGCTGCGCCTGTCAAAGCCGCCGTCCCTGCCGAATCTGCCCGAACTTGACGAGCGCGAACTCGTCGGGCGAAAGCTCGCCAGCAGCGTCGGGCTTATCTGCGCCATCACGCTGTACGGGAGCGGGCTAACCGACATCGCGTACATTCGTGTGGTTCTCACGATTTCCCCGGCGACAATATAATCCGGGTTTTTTCTAAACATCACCGACCCGGGGTGAATCAGGATATGATCCGCCGTTAAGCTGCGGTACAGCTCCCGCCCGTCTCTGACGCAGACAAATTGAATATGCCCTTTCGCCACAGCGCACAAATAATCTTCGTGGCTTCCGCCTGACAAAATGGGAACGCCGATCTCCGACACAATTTCCGAGAGCTGCGCGACCACGTTGACAATCTCCGCCATCGCCCGCTCGTCAAGATAACTCTTTTCGCAGAACTTATGTTTGACCGGAGCGTCTGCATACATCTGGTACAGCTTCAGGTACGAAACAAAATCGCCAGCCTCGTCGCGAAAGCGGTGGTGCGCCTGACGCGCGTCAGTTTCTTCGCCCGGCGGCAAAATGTACGGGCTTTGCGTGGAAAGAAACGCCGCCGCAATAATCGTCTCTTTGACAACATCCGGGTACTTCAAAATTGCCTCGACAATAATCCGCGAGTGGCGGGGTGAAAGGGGAAACTCGGTCATAAGTTTGCCCGTTTTGGAAATTGAGTGATCGTTTTCCAGCGCGTCAAGCAAGTTCAACGTTTCAATGGCGGCGATCAGGGCTTCCTTGCCAGGAGACGAAATAAAATCAAACTCCTCGAACGCCGTAACTCCCAAATCCGCCATCCGCAGCACGACCTCAGAAAGATCCGTGCGGTAAATTTCTTCGGTGGTAAAGAGCGGGCGGTTTTCAAAATCCTTGCGGCTGTACAACCGATAGCACGTTCCTTCCCGCGTGCGTCCGGCACGACCTTTGCGCTGGTTCGCCGATGCTTTGGAAATGGGCGCTTCAACGAGGCTCGATGTAAACGTGCGCGGATTGTGGTGGTTGAGCTTTGAAAGCCCGGAATCCATCACCACGGTAATGCCGTCAATCGTTACCGATGTTTCGGCGATGTTTGTCGAGATGACGGTTTTAGTTTTTCCGCGCGGTGCAGGATTAAACACGCGCTCCTGCTCTTCCTTGCCAAGCCGCCCGTACAGCGGCAGAAGTTGCAGGTAGCGCCCTGCAGGGGAAAATGCAAGGCGCGACATACATTCCTTGATCAATTTCTCGCCGGGCAGGAAAATGAGAATATCGCCCTCTGCCGCGAGGTCGCCTTCTTTGCTGTGCTTCTCGCCGATAAAGCGCTCTACAATGGAAGAGATTTTCGCAAGGAGCGCATCTTCCGCCATGTTATTTCCGGCAGCGCTGTCGTGCGCGGGCGGATCGTAAATCAACGTTACCGGATACGTCTGCGCTTCGATTTTGACAACAGGGCATTCCGAAAAATATTCGGAAAAAACTTTTGTATTAATCGTCGCAGATGAAACGATAACTTTGAATTCCGGGCGGGCTTCCAGAACACGCTTTAAAAGCCCCAAAATAAAATCGATGTTGAGGCTGCGCTCGTGCGCTTCGTCGATAACAAGGCAGTTGTATTTTGAAAGCCACGGATCAAGCTTCATCTCTTGCAGGAGGATTCCGTCAGTCATAATTTTAATTTGCGTGTCAGGCGACGTATTATCCTCAAAGCGCATCTTGTAGCCGACAAGCCCGCCGAGCGTGCAATCCATCTGCCGCGCGATAAACTCGCTCACGGAAAGCGCAGCAATCCGCCGCGGCTGGGTAACGCCGATAACGCCGTTTTTCGCATACCCCGCCTGCTGGAGAATTACCGGAAGTTGGGTTGTTTTCCCCGACCCAGTGGGGCTTTCCACGACAACCGCCTGATTCGTTTCCAGCGCGGCGAGAATAAGGTCTTTGTGTTTGTAGACCGGGAGATCAAGATAATTCATAGTAGTATTTGTACACTCATTGTATTGTTGGTAGTATCATAAAACATTTTGTGTCATCGTATCAAGTAAACCATCGCGCACAAGTGCAATTAGACTGTGGACTGTAAGCCCGCAGTCTAACACTCTCACAACGCGGTAATTACCACGCTCGTATCGGGCGGACTTTATGCGAAGAAGTAGTTTTTCCCACGCCTGTGGAGGGGCTGTTGCTGTCCATATTGAATGTGTTAGCATTCGCAACATTAAAACTATACTCGTTTGATGACCAGTATATGCCAATCGCGCCTACAGCAGATTTCTGGGAGTTAAGAGCTTTATATTCCTCCATGCTGGGTAAGAACCATGTGCCGGAGCCGTCGTAGTTAAAGGCATTGAAAGCTGCAGGTGCATCTTCCATGCTTTTATTCTCTTTAACCATTTCAGCTAAAATCAGCGCAGTGTTTCTTCTGCCTTGACCAACCTTCTCAGCATTTAAACTGCTAGTTTTTGGAACGGAAATAGAAACAGGATCTTGCCATTTAAATTCAGCAGTTCCATTGTCTGTATAATCATTAGGAGCAGCTTCAAGGTAGTAGGCTGTTATCTTTTCATCACTTGTGCCAATATACAAGTCGAAGCCATCAGAGTCGTAGTAGAAAATCTTCCCGCCGGATGGTCCTGTTTGACCCAGTGTAAACTCCCAATAGGGGCGTAAGCGCATATCTTTCATAACTGGTGTCGTGTCGAGATTCAATTCTGTGTCAGGCTTTACTTCGTCAACCCAATATTTGAACTTATCAAGTGCACCAGGTTCAGGCGCTTTTACCGCTCCTATAACTTCACCTTCCCAAACTTTCACATCTTTCGTTGCATCCTCACCAATCTTTCCAGTTATAAATGTTGCGGTAAATTGTTTTTGCCATCTGGCATACAACTCCAGGTTATCGTTAACACAGTCGTTATTAAAATCCCATTCATCGCCCCAGTTGCCGTCTTTGCCGTTCTCCTTAAACCAACCTCTAAAGCGATTATCGCCTATTTGCGTTGGATTATCATTTGGCCGCTTAATCGTAGTATTCTTCACGATATTATAGTAGCTGGTATATTCAGTGCCACCATCATAAAACCTTACAGTACACACACCAGGTGTGTTGTTGTCCGTGTTGTTGTTATTCCCAGTGTTGCTGCCCGTAGGATTTGAGCAAGATGTGAGAGCCGTAGCGAATGCAACTGTCAGGCAGAGTGTTGAACCCAGCGCAAGCAGTTTCCAATTAAAGCTTTTCTTTTTTTGCATAGTTGTACTCCTCAAAGATGTTTTTAAAAAAAAGATTTGTTAGATGTCAAAGAACGGTTGCTGTACTGGAATAATGCGTTTTTGCAAACCAGTAGTTTCTCTAACTATAGTAAGTGGCAAATTCAAAGTCAAGGAAAAATCAGCAAAAAGATAGCTTTTTTAATATCAACATTTATCAATACAATAGTAAAAATATTTGCAAACCTTCGCGCAATGCACAATAATCAAAGTAATTAAAAATGATCACCGAAAGTGATCAAGTAGCAATCACACAAGCAGAAGGAACGTACAATGACAAATATTGTTGTGCATCATAGTGTTACAGCAGAGGAACATAGCCTTACGGTTATGGATTCAGATTTGCAGTTCAGGTTTCTGTATTTGCAGGCGGCGGTTGAGCGGCTCCAGAACGCGGCGAAGAACTTGCAGACGTCGGTGAAGGATTTGCAAGCCGTTAGCCAACAGTGCGCTGGGAATGGAGAGCTTTAGCCTGCTGCCCTCTACACGGCACATGTGCGGGGGTGAATTGTTCTAATCGCCGGGGCTTGCGCGGGTATCGTTTCTGTGCGATCATATACCTATGAAAGCACTTGTTATGAATAAACCCGGCGAGTTCGTATTTGATGACCGCCCGATGCCCGTTCCCCGCAATGACGAGGTTCTTTTCAAGGTGTTGCAAGCGGGGATTTGCGGCACTGATCTTCACGCCTTTGGGGGTAACCAGCCGCTGTATACCTATCCCCGTGTTCCCGGACACGAGCTTGCGGTGCAGGTTGCCGCGATTCCCGCCTCCGCGCAAAGCGCCGCTGCCGAATCCGGTCTCAAAGAGGGTGATATTGTTTCCATTCTTCCGTATCTGCGCTGTGGAACGTGTATTGCGTGCAGGAACGGTAAACCCAACTGCTGTACTAGCCTGCAATGTCTGGGTGTGCATACTGACGGCGGTTTTCAGGAATACATCAGCCTTCCGGCGTTTTATGCTGTTCCTGCCGGGAAGGTTGAACCTGGCGACATTGCCGTGGTGGAATGTTTCGCCATTGGTTTCCACGGTATCAGGCGGGGAAATCCCCGTCCCGGCGAAGCGGCGCTGGTGGTCGGAGCCGGCCCTATCGGTATCGGGGTGATTCACGCCCTGAAAGAGCGCGGTGCGAAGGTGATAGTAATGGACGTGAACGATAAGCGGCTCGACTACGCCAAAAATATCGCTCGCGCGGATTACACGA
>WQZT01000139.1 GCA_009780595.1 Treponema sp.
CAGCATAGAACGCAAGAGGTCGAAGTTGACCTTCCCCTCGGTAACAGCGCCGGGGAAAAGCTCGGCGATCTTCGCCGCGTTTTCGGCAGTTAGGTTTTTTGTTTCAAAGCGTGGTTTGTTCATGCGTACCTCAAGTCAATTATTCAAAACTATCGATCTCAACAAGGTTCTGCGAAAGCATCTTGTCATCATCAAAAACATAGTAGCCGCGGAGCTTCTTCCCCGCCAGCGCTTGCGGAAGCCAGTAGCGGTCGTCCTCCCACATATTCTCCCAAGGGAGTTTGTCAAGCTCGCACCAGAAGGGATCGGCCTCGACGCTTGCGCGAGGTTCCCCCTCCCACGAGTCGGTGAAAAACGCCTCGCCGTACAGGGAATAGCCGGAGGTGAATTGAAAGCGAAGTTCCATCCGCTTTTCCGGCGACAGCGGCGTCATTGAAACTTCCTCCTGGCACTCCCGCACCGCCGCTTGCACAGGGCTTTCCCCCGGCTCAATCCGCCCTCCCGGGGCGCTAATTTTGCCCTTCCCAAGCCCGGTTTTCTTCACTATCAGCAAAAGTTTGCCCTGCTCTCTGTCGGTGATATACACGATCACCGCGCGTTCGCTGGGCTGCCACGTGTCCCAATCAATATTCTCGTACGTTTTCATCGGTTTAACAGTATCACTTTATAGAAGAATTGTACAGAATTCGTTATACTAACAGTATGCGAAACAGATTAACAGATGAACTTGCGGTATGCGGGCTGAACGCCGTGCTTGCCGTTGCCGAATACCACAGCGAACAAATCAATCGGCTTTTTCTCCGTGAGGATCGGTTGGCGGCTCTTTCTCAAACGTGCAAAGGCTTGGCGGAGCGCAAGCGTCCTTACAAAATTTGCGAGGACGAGGAACTGGAGCGGATTTGCAAATCGACTCACCATCAGGGAGTTGTGGCAATGATTCTGGTGCCGGATGTCCAGCCGCTTACCCGCGAGGACGTTGACACGTGGGCAGCGGAGGGGAGTGCGGGCGTTGTGCTGCACGCGGTGGGGAACGACCACAACCTGGGGGCGATAATTCGCTCGGCAGCGTTTTTTGATTTCAAGTACATTATCATTTCCGGCGGGGAAGAGGGCACCGAGGAAGATGCTGAGGTTACACTTTCCACCAGCGCGTACCGGGTTGCCGAGGGCGGCATGGAACATGTAACGGTCAGGAGTGTGCGGAGTGCCGCCGCGTTTCTGCGCTCCGTTTCGCGGGATTTGCTGACGATTGGCACGGACATCCGCGCCCGCCAGCGGCTCAGCGACATTGCGAGCATTGTTGCCGAGCGGCAAACGGGGACAACGCGCCCTGCTGTCGCGCTGGTTATCGGCAACGAGGAAACCGGACTTCCGCCTGAGGTAAAGTCTGCCTGCTCGGTGCTGATGCGGGTTCCTGGCACGGGTTTGATGGAAAGCCTGAACGCGTCCCAAGCGGCGGCTCTGTTTATGCAGCGGATTTTCGATATGTAAATTCGCTAATTTCTTGACGCTTATCTCACTGGTGGATATACTAATCTAATGGAAACGTTAAACACACTGCTTGGAGATTGCAAGAAACAGGCAGCAGAGCTGTCGACCGCATCCTCAGTCATTACTGAGGAAAATGTCTATCAGGAAGGGGCGAAGGATATGCTCCCGATTTTGGATAAAATGGTGAATGCACTAATTTTACCCGGTTCGGGGCTTGATGGTCTTGAAAACCTCGAAGAGCTTTTTGCAAAAGCCGAATCTGGTAAGTCGTGTCTTTTGCTTGTCGAGCATTACAGTAACTTGGATATGTCTCTCTTTTCGTATCTCGTGCGGAAAGCGGGCGGGCGGGGTGAAGATATTGCCAAAGCAGTGATAGCCATTGCGGGCATGAAGCTGAACGAGGATAATCCCGTTGTTGCCGCCCTCGCCAGTGCGTACACCCGCATTGTTATTTACCCAAGCCGCTCGCTCCAGGGGCTTGACTACGAAAAGGAAAAGGCGGAAATTGCCCGCAGCACTGCCATTAACCGCGCGGCAATGAAGGCGCTGAACGACCTGAAAACCAAAGGCCGTCTTATTTTGATTTTCCCGTCAGGAACGCGCTATCGCCCCGGCGATCCTTCCACTAAGCGCGGGGTTCGGGAGATTGATTCGTACATCAAGTCGTTCGACTATTTGTGCTTTGTCGGGATTAACGGCATAGTTCTTCACGTTGGACAGGGCGATATGCTCGAAGATCCGGTTAGTCAGGACGTTGTGCGCCTGAGCGTGTCTCCGGTTGTCTCCTGTGCCGAATTCCGCAGCGCGGCAAGAAACTCTGACGCTGAGGACAAAAAGCGGGCAGTTGCCGATGCGATTATGGTGGAACTGGAAAAAATGCACATCGCTGGCGAAGAACAACGAAAGCGCTTTTTAACACAGAGGTAGCTTGACAGCCGTCATATACGGCTTTATTTATTAAAAATTTTATAAAATAAAAGTAGAAGATAGTATCTCAAAAGCGGAAACACCCGAAGGAAGCGGTGGGGTTTTTGAAAGCATAACGCAAAGCCTTCAAGCCCCCTGTCAAAAATAGCGTCAGAGGGACGGCGTTTTTTTTCCGCAAATACGTCAAAAAGATCGCTGCACCACAGGCGCATTCCGGAATTGATGTTTCGGGAGTTTCGGGCAATCCAGAGTTCTCTACCGCGAACCCCCTTGCCGACCAGCAAGAGCGATGCGGATGCTTTGCGGATGGCTTGTATCACGGCGGGCGCTTCCCGTTTGCGGATGCGGCCGCTGTGCCTGCCAACGATATTCAGGTGGGGAAACGTTGTGTGAATGTTTTTTTCCGTTTTTTTCAGCGTTCGTTTTTTGCTCCCCAAAAGGTATAGCGAATTCTCTTGCTTCTCCAAAATCGAAAGGAGGCTGATAACGAACTTGAAGGGCATATAGCGGGGGACTTCTTTCCCGGTTAGAAACTTTGCGCCTGAAACGATGCACTTGGAAATGGGAAGTACCAGCGCGGCATTACACACATACGTGCGGTATTCGCCGTTCCGGCGCGCCCTCAGCAAATCCGACAGCGAAAGCAGCACGATGTTCTGCCCGTTGACAGGCGGATTTCCGGCGGCGGGCGCGGCGCTGGGAGGGTTTTTCGCGGATGCCAAAAGGCCAGCAATGACATCGGGAAGATCTTCCACCTTCACAATGTCTATGGGTACTTTCAGGAACAGTATTCTTTGAGTGTCCACGATTCTCTCTCCAATAGTATAATCCGCAACGCCGCGATTCCGTACACCGCAGCAGTCTCAACCCGTAAAATAGTAGTCCCCATAAGCAGGGGCTTAAATCCCGCCGCCTGAAACAACGACACTTCTCGCGGCGAAAAGCCCCCTTCGGGACCCACCGCAAGCGCTACGAAATCGGGGCTTTCTTGAATATATTCGTGAAAGCTGCCTGTTGCAAGCGGTTCTTGATGAAGCAGTATTCCCACAGGCCGCCGGTAGTCTTTTTTCACCGACTCCCAGTAATCCATCAGTTCAGGGAAACTGCACGGCGGGCGCGCAACGGTTTCGGCGGCACTTCCGCTCTGCTGGCGCGCTTGCCGAATGATCCGCCGCCAGCGCTCGGTTTTACCGCCAGTTTTGCCGCCTGACACGCGCACATCCGAATATTCCGACTCGAATGGCGCAACCACGGAAACTCCGCCCTCGGCGGCTTGGCGGAAAATCGTGTCCATTTTCGCGCCTTTCGCCAACGCCTGAAAAAGCGCAATCGGCGGCTCAGGCGCACCTTTCGCCACGTTCTCCACCGCGCATTTCGCCGTGCCAGCCGAACATTCCCCGATAAGGATATTATCCGCCGTGGAAAGCACGCGCACGCGCACTTCCCCGCCGCCGGGCAGCAGCGCGTCGAAAAACGAACCTGCTTTCAGCCGCCTAACCCGCGCCAGGTAGTGATAATCTTTATCGTACAGATGAACCATACCCTCCGCGTTCGGCGGAGCAGGAAGGGCAAAGCGTTTCATCGCACTTCAAGCCAGCGCCTTACGACGCCAGCGCCAAATCCTCTTCCATTGTATCGGATTCTTCCTGCAAACTTTTGAGCGTTCTGGTGCTTTCGATAAGCGCCTGGAAATCTTCCCTTTGCAAAATTTTCAGTGCTTCCTGAAGCTGGGTATCGAATTCCATATCCAGCACCAGCGTGCCAGCCCTGCGAATCTGCTCGCCGTGGATGAGCCGGCGGAGCAATGTATGCTCCAAATCAAAGTCCCGTGCCAGAACTCTGGCAAAGGCATCGATTTCTGCCACGCTTGCACCGGGATTTTCCCGCGCGAAGTCCGCAACTCTGCCCGAACTGATGAGCGCAGACAGTACGTCTGTATCCGCACCGTCAAAAAAATCAGGAAGGCGAATCTCGCGGTCGGGGGGAATGCCAACTGCGTCAATGCTTGCGTTGCTGGGGGTAAAATAACGCGCTGTTGTAAGCCTGAAACCCGCGTCCCCAAGCGGGTACACCTGCTGAACAGAACCCTTGCCAAAACTCCGCTCACCGACAAGGTACGCCATTCCCCAGTCTTTGAGCGCGCCCGCGACAATCTCCGATGCCGACGCCGAACCGCGGTTAATCAGCACAACAATCGGCGTTCCCTGCGGGACAATCGCCTGTCCGCCCCGCGCGTAGAACGTGCGGTTTTCCTGCTCGATGCGGGAACGGGTGGAAACCACGAGCTTCCCTTCGGCAAACAGATTGCTCACCGCAACCGCCGCATCAAGCCGCCCGCCCGCGTTATTTCTAAGGTCAAGAATAATTGCCGCCGCGTTGTTGGAGTTGAAATAGGTGATGGCTTCTCGCGACCGCGCCGCAGTGTGCGGGGTAAAGGTAAGCAGCCGGAGGTACCCAATGTTGCCAACCATCGTGTGCCGGACG
>WQZT01000140.1 GCA_009780595.1 Treponema sp.
AGCGCGGTGCTGCGGCTCGAAAGTTTTTACACGGAAAAAACGCTGGATGCTCGCAGCGCTTCGTCGTGGTTCTCTGAAACTCCGCCGCTGCCCCAGCGGGACTTCAGAATTTATTCGGCAGGGATGATTTTTAACTCGCCGAGCTTCGGCTTTGCCTCGGACTGGGCTGTCTCCCAAACGTTCGCGTGGGGAGACGGAACATACGGGAACTTTGCTGTGCGGCTTGGGAATAAACCATGGCGGGTTTCGCTGGTTGGTGACGGTTCAGGCAGCCGTTTCGCTGACAGAGACGGTTCAGCGGTAGGTTCGGGCTTCAGGCTCGCCGCTCGCGGGGAACGTTTTTTGCCCCGCTCAGGGCTTGTGCGCTTTCAGAGCACCTTCCGCGCCGCCGCGCTTGACGGAAATTTCCAGCGGGGTTCGGTTTCGCTGTTGTACCGCCCACCAGCCCCAAGCCCCGCTCAGCGCCGCGCGAACACACACCGCATCCGCTTTGCGCGGGCATCCGCGAGTTTCAGCCGCGACGCAAGAACGCCAGAAAAAACCATCGACACGCTGAGCGCCCTTGCAGGTTTTAACTTCGGCATTGCCAGCGCAACAATTTCCAGCGCGTTTTCCGGCTTGTCTGAGCTACAGGCAAACGGCGAAACATCTGCCCTGTTCCAGCCCACCGCGTTTGAAGAGTTTGACTCACTGAAAGTCTCGGGCGAGCTTGGCTTTAACCTAAATCCGCTGAATATCCGCACCAAGCTGGGCTACACCACACGGGCGAACAAATCGCCGCTGTGGGAATATTCCCTGAACTGCTCGTTTCGCCCAAGCAGGTGGAGCAGACTCTCGCTCAACATCGCCGCGACAGATTTCCCCCAAAAGTGGAACTACACCCTTAGCTGGCGATACGGTATCTAGCGATACGGTATCTAGCGATACGGTATCTAGCGATACGGTATCTAGCGATACGGCATAAACCAGTGAGGGTTAATTCAATTTTGGAATTGCTATGTCCCGCAGTACGTTACATACCGTGCCGCGCTTGGCTCCGGCGGGATCGAATATTCTGCCGATTCCTCAAACGGTTTTCCCAAAACTGCAAGCAACTTCTCCATGACCGACAAATCCCCGTTACCCGCCGCACAAAGGGCGCCCTCGACACGGTGGTTTCTCGGGATCACAGCGGGGTTCGACCTGCCCATCGTCAAAGCTATCTCCTCCGGCGTTTGCCCGTGCCGCGCAAGCCTTGATTGCCAGTGCTTGTTCCAATCGGCAAAGCCGGAAAGCTTATGCAGGTGTGACACATTGTTCCAAGGAATGAGGGAGCGGAAGGTGTTTGTATAATCGAGCTTGTGTTTTTCCATCAAAGCAAGCAAATTATTTGCCAGCGCCTCATCCTGATCTTCCGCATTGGAAAGACCAAGTTTAGCGCGCATTCCGTTAAGCCAGCATTCCTGATAATATTTTCGGTAAACATCAATCCCTGCCTCTGCAATCTTAATCGCCGCATCCTGTTCATCGTGCAGCAAGGGCAAGAGCGTTTCCACAAAACGGGAAAGATTCCACACACCAATTCCCGGCTGGTTTTTGTAGCAGTACCTTCCGTACCTGTCGATGGAACTGAACACAGTATCCGGATCGTAGGTATCCATAAAAGCGCAAGGGCCGTAATCAATCGTCTCGCCTGAAATTGCCATGTTGTCGGTGTTCATCACTCCGTGGATAAAACCAACCAACTGCCATCCGGCGATAAGGGCGGCCTGAAGCCGCGCAACTTCCAGAAAGAACGCATTGTACCGTTCCGGCGTTCCGCGTTCGTAGGTTTCGATGTGGGGAAAGTGCCTGTGGATACAATAGTCGGCAAGTTTTTGCACATCGCTCTTCGTGCCGAATTGGGACGCGAAGTTGAACGTTCCCACGCGGATGTGGCTTGCGGCGACGCGGGTAAGAACAGCGCCGGGCAAAATCGTTTCGCGCACGATGTCCCGCCCTGTGCGGATAACCGCCAGTGATCTAGTCGTAGGGATTCCCAAAGCAGCCATCGCCTCGCTGATAATGTACTCCCGCAGCATCGGCAGAAGGGCGGCAAACCCGTCGCCACCGCGGGAAAAAGGCGTGCGCCCCGAACCTTTAAGCTGAATGTCAACCCTGCGTTTGTCAGGCGTAATATATTCCCCAAGCAAGACCGCCCGCCCATCACCCAGCATCGTAAAATGCCCGTACTGAAATCCGGCATAAGCCTGGGAAAGCGGGCGGGCATCGTCAGGCACTACTGCGCCGGAGAGCATCCGCTCAGCACGCTCTATCTGGCTCGGCTTTAAGCCCAACTCCACAGCAAGCGGTTCGTTCAAGATAACCATTTCAGGCAAGGCGGGCACATCAGGTTTTTGGTCCCGGTAAAAAATCTCCGGAAGTGTCCGGTAGGTATATTCAAAGTTCCAGCTTTCGGGCTGGACTTGTGTTTCGTTGTTCATACGGTAAGTATACCGCATTTTGCGGATAAATAGTCGAGCGCGCTGTTACCCGAAAATCACGCCCCGCGCAAAATCCCCCGCAGGGCGGCTCCGATTGCGGTGGTGTATTCGGCGCACTCGGGGTACTCAAACGTAACCGCGTGCATTCTGGTGATTTCGGCAAGGACAACTTTCCCCAGCGGGTTGTGGCTGCCCGATCCGGTAACAACCACGCGGTTAATGCCGCGGCTCTTGGCGGCAAAAACTGCAAGCATTCCGATAACTTCAAAAACGAGGTTGATAATCCCCAGCGCGATGTCCTCGTGCCGCGCGGTATCGAGCATCTTCCCAAAATTGGCGGCGGTAGACTTTTTGTTCAAAAAGCCGATATCCTCCGACATAATATCCTCAAGCAGCAGGTTCACTGGCTCAATCGAGCCTGATACGGCGAGCGCCATAATGTCCTTGAAGTCTGAAAGCGAGAGCATTTTTTTCGCCAGCCCAAGAATTGTGCCACCGCCAACCCCCGACCCGCCGAGGTGGATAATGCCGTTTTTGCTGGCTTCGATAACCGATGTGCCTGTTCCTATGTTGATGATGATAATGTTCTCCCGCCCGGAAATAAACATTCCGCCAGTGCCAATCGCGGTGATTTCGCTGACTTTTTCCGTGGGGATGCCGAACAGGTTTCCTTCGATTTTTGTTGCTCCGGCTCCGGTGATCATAATTCGCTGTATATCGGGCATTTTGATATTGTTTTCGACAATGATCTTGCCCAGCGCGCCAGTGGCGGAAGTAACAGCATCCGCCGCTTTTGTTTTGATTTTTTTTATGAGCCGGCTGTCCGCCGCCGCCGGTATACCAGCGGTGTCCGTACATATAGCGGCGGAGTTTTCCAAAGAAACTGCTTTTGTCGTGGTGCTGCCAATATCAATCCCGATCAACACAGGCGAACCCTCCTGCCGCTTTGCCGCGCGTTAATTCGTAGTCGTCAGTCTGAAAGTTCGGAAAGGGGAATAGGCTTGGGCGTGCTATTTTCGCCTTCCACCCGCGCAAGTTCTTCCATCAACTCTTTACCCCGCCGCGAAAGTTTCTCCGGAATTTGAACCAGCACTTTAATGTAAAGATTTCCCCGGCGGTGAGAAACCGGAACGCCCTCATCGCGGATGCGGAGAAGTTTGCCGTTCTGGATGCCAGACGGAACTTTCACCTTGATAGTTTTGCCTTCTAGCGTGGGAACTTGAATCTCCGCGCCGAGGCTCGCTTGCGTTACAGAAATGGGAACGGCGCAGTACAGGTCCTCGCCCTCCCGCTCGAAAAACTCGTGCGACTTGACGTGGACAAAAACGTACAGATCGCCTGGCGGCCCTCCGCCAGCCCCCGCATCTCCCTGACGCGGAATAACCATCCGCTTACCATGTTCAGCTCCCGGCGGAATGGTAACCATAATTTTCTGGCGTTTTTTCTGCACTCCCGAACCGCCGCATTCCGGGCAGGGCTTTTCGATAATCT
Source organism: Treponema sp. (assembly GCA_009780595.1). Taxonomy (GTDB): domain Bacteria; phylum Spirochaetota; class Spirochaetia; order Treponematales; family Breznakiellaceae; genus WRKT01. The sequence continues at coordinate 3,954 of WQZT01000140.1, forward strand.
CGCCTTCGCCGCCGCACGAAGGGCAGGGCGATGCCATCGAGAAAAAGCCCACGCTCTGGCGTATCTGGCCTGTCCCTTTGCAGGTCGGGCAGACTTTCCTGCCCGCGCCGCTTGCCGCCCCGGAGCCTTTGCAGGGAGCGCACGCATCGTTTCTGGTGTATTGGATTTCAACCTTCGTGCCAAACACCGCATCTTTAAAGGCAAGCTCAATATCGTAGCGAAGGTTCGCGCCCTGTCGCTGCCCAGTGCTGCCGCCGCGCCGGGCTGAGCCGCCGCCGAACAGCGTGTCAAATATCCCCGAAAAATCCCCAAAGATGTCCTCGAAGCCCCGAAAGGTTTGGGAGAAGTCATGGGGAGTTGATCCCCCCATTCCCTCAACCCCGGCAAACCCGAACTGATCGTACGCTTGCCGTTTCTGGTCGTTTGAAAGAACCTCGTAAGCTTCGGTCGCTTCCTTAAACTTTTCCTCAGCCACCTTGTTGCCCGGATTTTTATCCGGATGGTACTGAATGGCGAGTTTGCGGTAAGCTTTTTTTACGTCATCTTTCGAGGCGCCTTTTTGAACGCCAAGAACTTCGTAGTAATCGCGTTTAGCCATTATTTTTTGTCGTCATCCACAACTTCGTAATCAGCGTCTTCCGCGCTCTTGGTGTTGTCAGCCCCCGCGGAATTCCCCGCGCCGCCAAAGCCGCCCGCCGCACCGCCTGCGTCTCCGCCAGCCGCTGAACCGCCGCCCGCTGCTCCCTGAGCGCCCGATTGCTTGTACACTTCCTCGGCGATTTTGTACGAAACCTGCTTGAGCGTTTCGGTTTTTGCCTTGATGTCGTCATTGTTGCCACTTTCAAGCGCGCGGCGCAAATCGGCAATAGCTTCCTCCGCTTTGGACTTATCCTCCGCGTTCACCTTATCACCCAAATCTTTGAT
>WQZT01000141.1 GCA_009780595.1 Treponema sp.
GTATATTTTCGACGTTCCCGGGTTTCTGGCAATAGATAGTGCCGCATTTACAGCAAATTGGTTAGCTTCCCCGACAATATAGGTGTCGAAGATGAACTCTTCCTGCAATTGGGGGTTTTTCTTCTTTTTTTCAGGCGGCGCGGCAGCTGGCTTTTGGGCAGGAGGCTCTGCGGCGGCAGGAGCGGGATTGTGTCTGACAGCCGGGGATTTTTCCCCTGCCTTTTCCGGCACTTCCAGCGCGAGCGTCAGGTCTTTCCCCGAAACCTCCCTGAGCTTGTTTGTGATCCGGGTTAGATATTTGGATTTGAAATGTTCTAAAATAAAAACTGAAGAGAGCGAAACGTAGAGTACGGAATTTTCTTCTTTTAAATACTCAACCGTGGAAAACCAAATGCTGAATTCATCGGTTCCGATTTCTTCTTTAAGGAGAGAAAGAGCCTGTTTCCACAATTCTTTATAGTCCAAATCCGCCATACAATAATCCTCTGCGGGCACTCGAATCCCGCATTCTGCCTGAACCCATGGATATTAACACGTTATCCACAATCTTTCCTGTTGCCGAGAAGCCCTTTCATTCAAAAAACCACGATATTTTTTAATAACACCTTAAAATCTGAATAGTATTATCGCACAAATCCTTTTGTTATATGAAATTAGGTTTGCGAATAAGCAAGCTGCGTGATAACTTCATAATTCTTATTAGGCTAGGGGTGGAATTATTAAAAAAGGCAAAGATTTCCACAAGTTATCCACATTTTAAAATAACAGTTCTTTACATACTTTTTCGATGAATCCTCCATACCACACACAAGGAAAGTCATTATACATGGCTTTCTTTATTTGTGCAAGATATATTTTAATTTTTAATGACACTAAACACAACTGGAAACTGGAATAAATTTTATTTTTAGGGTATACTATTGTATGATGAAAAAGCCTTTTTTCTGTGCGATTGCTTTTTTTGCTGTCGCATTCGCTGCACTCACCGTGCTCGCTGTAACTGCCGTTGCTCAGAACTCCGGCACGACGCTGTATGTCGCGGTGGAAACTGTTACTGTCAGGAGCTCTACTGGCTTTTTTTCAAGCGCTCTCGGCACATTCCGGCTGGGCGAGGCGGTAACTGTCCAGCAGAACCAGGGGCGCTGGCTTTCCGTGCGTGGCGCTGGCGGGCTTCAGGGTTGGGCGCCGGCTGATGCTTTCAGTGCGCGGCCGCGAGCTGGACAGGCGGGCGCTAACGTTACTACCGCCGAGTTTGCGCTGGCGGGGAAGGGTTTTTCCAGCAATCTGGAAGAGATGCTCCTTTCCTCCGGGCCGCTGGATTTTGCGGCGGTTGACGCGATGGAGCGGCGCGCGGTTCATCTGGAGGAACTCCGGAGCTTTTTGAGGGAAGGCCGCTTGGCCGAGGGGAATTAAATGATGAGAAAAATGTTTCCTGGTGCTCTGCTGTTTGCCGCCGTTGTGTGTTTTTCAGGCGTGGTGCAGGGCGTTTTTGCCGAAGGGCAGCGGGAGCGAAGTGCGCCGCCCCCCGCTGTCGATATGGACTCGCTCATGTTCGATGTTTCCGACGCCCTCGATCAAATGGACGCGGCGTTTCAGCCTTCGCCCAGCGATATGACGCTCGAAGCCGAGTACGGTCTTGGCAGGGCGGTTGCGGCGGCGATTCTTGAAGAATACGGGGCGTACACGGACAATCCGGCGCTCACCGCGTATCTGAACAAAATATGCCTTGCCATTGTTATCAATTCGCCGCGCCCGTCGCTTTTTTCAGGTTACCACGTTGAGATTTTGGATTCTGACGAGCTGGCGGCATTTGCCAGCCCGGGCGGGCACATTTTTCTCAGCAGGGGGCTGATTGCCGCCGCTCCGTCGGAGGATGCGCTTGCGGCGGTCATTGCCCACGAGATTTCTCACATCCAGCACAGGCACATTGCCATCATCATAGCGCACGAGCGCACGGTGCAAGAACTCACCTCCGCCGCCAACCGCGCCGCGTCTATCGCTTCCCGCTACCTGACGGAGCAGGAGCGGCTGGCAATTCTTCAAGCGTCCCTTTCGTCATCGATAAACACGCTGTTTCGTGATGGTTATTCCCGCGAGCAGGAGTTCGAGGCCGACCGCGCGGCGCGGGTTCTCCTTTCAAATGCGGGTTACGACCCTGCCGCTCTGGAGGAAATGTTGCGGGTGCTCGATAAAAAGAAATTGCCGGGAAACTTGAGCCGAACGCACCCTTCCCCGGCGCTGCGGATGTCGAACCTTCAAAGCAGCCCGCTGTCCATTTGGGGTGAAAGCGGGCAGGGAACTCACGCCGCCCGTGCCGCACGGAACGCCCGCTTTAACGCGGTGATGGGGGAATAACGGAATAATTCGCCAAAGGCGAATTATTCTGGGGAGATTTGCGGAGCAAAACTCCTCGGCTGGTAGAGAATACCCCACCTGTGGCGGAGTATTCTGGGGAGTTTTGCTATGCAAAACTCCATGGCATTTACTGGAGAGAAACGGCGGATTAGCCCGCAACTCCCCGCAGCGTGGGAACAAAACTCGGTGAGCCTATGGTTCGACACGAACTCCGTGAACAATGGTAATGATTGAATTAAGAACATCGATGGTTTTTGTTTCACAGGCGCGCCCGGCAACGGAAAGAATTAGTTTTTTGTCAGCTGTGAATATTTTGTTTGGACGAATAAAACTGTCTATTGGTAGCCCTCCTGAAACAAAATCACCTGCGTAAAGAGGCAATGCAAAAGGGTCACTTTTAAATTTACTGGTTATTTGACATACGATTACATCATCGCCCGGCAGATTGGCAACAACAAACGCTGGGCGCTTTTTACTGCCGGATAGATCGGTAAATGGAAATGGCAGGATAACTACATCACCCTTTACAAAGTAGCCCACGCTTTATCCTCTTCGGGTGTGTCCCAATCTTTTGACAAAGAACTTTCACTCAACAGCATTGTTTCCGGTACTTGTGCCAGCTTTCGTTGTTTTATCCATGCTACAAAATCTATTACATCGTCTAAACAAGTGGTTGGGAGAGTTTCTATTTCCTGCAACAAAACAGCACGATTTACCATCATTTCTCCTGCGTATAGGTCAAGCATAGCATTAGTCTCTGTAAAGAACAAGGGTTTTGTCGCATTGAAAAAATATCTTGACGCGGGTACATCCCCGTGGCATAATAATAGTATCTCATTAAAAAATGGTACCCAAAAGACTAGAACATCAGGAGTAGTGTATGGATTTCTCAGGCGGACATCAAACATTTTTCATTATCGGGTTTCTCATTTACATCGCGTTTATGGTTTTTATCAGCTATTTAAGCTCCCGTAAAAACAAAGACGGCGAAGATTACCTGCTTGCAGGGCGCAAGCTGCCGTTTATTCTGCTTTTGGCAACGATTTCCGCGAGCCTCATCGGGACTGGCTCATCGATGGGCGCGACGGCGAACGGCTTCCGCAACGGCTGGGGCGGTTCGGTGTACGGCCTTGGCGGCGCGCTGGGGATGCTGGTGCTGGCACTGTTTTTTTGCTCTGAACGCAACTACAAATTTATGACGCTTTCGGAGGAAATGCAGTTCCGCTACGGGGGCAACAAAACCATCCGCAAGGCGATGGGTTTTTTCCTGTTTATCGCGCAAATTGCGTGGCTGGGAAACCACATGAACGGCGGCGGCACGTACCTGAGTTTTATCACCGGAGTAGATCCGACAATGGCGCGGTTCATAACGATGATAGGGTTCGGCGTGTACGTTTACATCGGCGGCTATCTTGGCATCGTTGTAACTGACGCGATTCAAATCTTCCTGCTTATCGGCGGCTTTCTTATTCTGCTGGTCAACGCCGTTCCCGCGGCTGGCGGATGGGAAGCAATCAACGCGGCATACGCCGCCGCCGACAAATCGTGGGCGCTCGGCTTTTACGGGCTTGGCGGGACAACGCTCATTGCCGCGATTTCACTTGCGTACACGGTTGGCATTTCCCAGGTGGGAACGCCCGCGTTTCGCAGCCGGGTTTACAGCGCCATCAATGACGCTGCGGCGAAAAAAGCTTTCCTTTTTTCCGGGATTATCCTTTTCCTTTTCTCGTTTATTCCGGCGGTTATCGGGATGTCGGCGTTTACCATCGTTACGCAAAACGGCGTTGACGCGGTTATCGCTAACCCCAACTACACGTTTGCGTTTATGGCGACCCAGATTATGGGACCGACGTTTGGGCTTCTGTTCCTGATTGCGGGGCTGACCGCGACAATTTCCTCTGCGGACTCTGACGCGATGGCGGGTGTAACGATTCTGCTTGTCGATGTGTACGCGACGGTTACCAAAAAATCCGTGCCAAAAGAAAAGATGATTATGTTTTCGCGCATAACGCTCGTGATAACGCTGTTTGTCGCGTTTCTGGCGACGCTTTTCGCGCAGGATATTATCAGTTACATAACGAACGTCGTCGGCAGCCTCATTCCAAGCATTGCTATTATGATGATTCTCGGCAAGTTCTGGAAACGCGCCACGTGGCAGGGCGGTATGGCGTGTATCTGCTTTGGAACGTTGTTCGGCTTGCTGTACCTTTTTGTAACGCCGTTCCGCGCGGCGGTTGCAGGCGTGTTTACCGGCCCGGCAATTCCCGTCAGCATCGTTGCGCTTGTTGCGGGTGTTGTGGTGAGCCTTGCTACGAAGAAAATCGTGGTTTCTGAAGAAGAAGCGTTGCGGATGGTTATTGAATCACGAGAGCAGAAAGCATGACGATAATCCGGGGCGGGTTCATTGTTGACGGTTCCGGTTCAAGCGGGTTTTCAGGCGACCTTTTTATAGAAGAAAAC
>WQZT01000142.1 GCA_009780595.1 Treponema sp.
CGTACTTTAAGAACGGCTTTTCGTTTCAGGCGGGCGCGGGCGGACCAAGCCTTGCCGTCAATCGTTTCCTGGAGCCGCTTATGACCGAGCGCGGGATCACGATGAAGTGGGCAATCGGCGGCATTACCGGCCCGATGGTCAAATTGCTCGAAAAGGGCTTGCTCGAAACCATTGTTGACGTGCAGGACTTTGACATCGAGGCGGTGAACTCGCTGCACGAAAACCCGAACCACTACGAGATTTCTACATCGCAGTACGCGAACCCGATGAACAAGGGCGCATTCGTCAACAAGCTTGATTTTGTCGTACTGGCGGCGCTGGAGATTGATACGGACTTTAACGTCAACGTGGTAACGGGTTCTGACGGCACGTTGATGGGCGCTCCTGGCGGCCACCCCGATGCTTCAGCAGGCGCGAAATGCACGATTATCATCACGCCGCTGGTACGTGGCAGAATGCCGACCGTCTGCGAGCGCGTGGTAACGGTTTCCACACCTGGCGAGTGCGTCGACGTGCTGGTTACCGATTACGGCACGGCGGTAAATCCCCTGCGCCGCGACCTTGTCGAAATGCTGACCGCCGCCGGAATTCGCCTCACTACGATTGAAGCGCTGAAAGACAAGGCGTACTCGATTGTTGGCGCGCCGGATGCCCTGCAATTCCACGACCGCATCGTTGCCGTTATGGAAGCGCGGGATGGCACAATTCTTGACGTGGTGCGGCAGATTAAGCCGTTCGAGTTCTAGCGTTAGCACCGTCGCCTGTCGCCCGCCTGAGTTACGGCGGGTGGTATTTGATAAGAATTCTCCCTGTCCTCATCTTTAGTCATACGAATAAGGTTACCAAGAAAATCACCCAGAGTATTTCCAGACAACCGCCTGAAAGTCCCCGCTTACCCCACTCAAACCATCATTGATTATACCCCATTTCTTTGATATATTATTATGCGCGAGGTATCGTATGAAGGCAATTGAACTGGAAAAAGCGTATAACCCTAAGACCTTTGAGGATCGGATTTACGCCCGCTGGAAAGAAGCGGGGGCATTCAAACCCGAAACCGCGTCAGCCGTGGCTGCTGCGGAAACCGCATCTCCGTATACCATCACTATCCCGCCTCCCAATGTAACGGGGATTCTCCACTTGGGACACGGACTTGTCATATCGATAATCGACATTGTTATTCGTTATCACCGGATGAAGGGCGGGCAGGCGCTCTGGGTTCCCGGCACCGACCACGCCGGAATTGCCACGCAGCATATCGTTGAAAAAATGCTTCGCGCGAAAGGTACCAGCCGCAAGGAGCTGGGGCGCGAGAAGTTTCTCGAAGAGACGTGGAAGGTTAAGGCCGATCACCACGCGATAATTTCCCGGCAGATGGCGCGGGTTGGTGCGAGCGTGGACTGGGACCGCGAGCGTTTTACGATGGACGAGGGGCTTTCGCGCGCGGTGCGTGAGGTGTTTGTTACCCTGTACGAGCGCGGGCTCATGTACAAGGGCAACTACCTTGTCAACTGGTGCTGCACCTGCGGCACGGCTCTGTCTGATGACGAGGTTGACCACGAGGACTGCACGGGCAAACTCAGCTACGTTTCGTACCCCGCCGTTGATGGCAGCGGTTCGGTCACGGTGGCGACAACCCGCCCGGAAACGATGCTGGGCGATACGGCAATTGCGGTTCACCCCGACGATCCCCGCTACGCTTCCCTCATCGGGAAGATGTTCCGTCTGCCGCTGACCGACCGCCAGATACCGCTGATTGCGGATAGCTACGTTGACCGCGCCTTCGGCACCGGCGCACTGAAAATTACGCCCGCGCACGATCCCAACGACTGGGAAGTGGGGCAGCGGCACGGGCTTGCCGCCCTCAACGTGCTGACGCCCGACGGCAAACTCAACGGCGATGTTCCCGCGAAATACCGGGGCTTGAGTGTCGAGGCTGCTCGGAAGGCCGTCGCGGATGACCTCAAAGCTGCCGGTTTTCTCGTTAAAGAGGAGGACATCACGCACGCAGTGGGGCGCTGTTACCGCTGCCACACGGTGATCGAGCCGTTCCTTTCCGAGCAGTGGTTTGTCAAGATGAGGCCGCTTGCGGACAAGGCGCTCGCCGCCTGGCAGCGCGGGGAGATTATTTTTTATCCGAAAAAATGGGAGAACACCTACGAGCGTTGGCTGAACGGCATTCGCGACTGGTGCGTCAGCCGCCAGCTCTGGTGGGGACATCGTATCCCCGCGTGGTACTGCCGGGACTGCGGAAAAATCTCCGTTTCCCGCACCGAGCTTACCGCCTGCAACCACTGCGCCTCGGCAAAGATCGAGCAGGATCCGGATGTGCTTGACACGTGGTTTTCGAGCTGGCTGTGGCCGTTCAGCGTGATGGGCTGGGAGAACGCCGCCTGCGACACGCCCGACTTTCGCCGCTTTTACCCGACCACCGCGCTGGTAACCGCCTACGATATTATTTTCTTCTGGGTTGCACGGATGATTATGGCGGGGCTTGAGTTCACTGGAAAAGCGCCCTTCCGCGATGTCTACATCCACCAGCTCATCCGCGACAAGCAGGGGCGCAAGATGAGCAAGACGCTGGGCAATGGGATTGACCCGCTTGAAATTGTCGATGAGTTCGGTGCGGATGCCTTGAAGTTTACGCTTGCCTACCTCTGCGCTCAGGGGCAGGATATTCTGATGGATAAGGAATCGTTCAAGCTTGGCTCAAAGTTTGCCAACAAGGTCTGGAACGCCAGCCGTTATATTTTGATGAACCTCGAAGACCGCAGCATCGTGAAAAATCCCGCGCTGTTGCCCGTGGACAGGTGGATTTATTCCCGCTTGAACGCAACGGCGGCAGCAATGGAAGCGGCGTTTTTGTCGTACCGCTTTAACGATGCCGCCCAAACAATTTACGAGTTTTTCTGGAACGATTTTTGCGATTGGTACGTCGAGGCAACGAAGCTTTCTATGAAAGACGGCGGCGAAGGAGAGCAATGCCCGCTCGAACAAAGTGCGCGTGAAAAAGATCGAGCGACTACGGTGCTGCTTGGTGTGCTGGCAGAATCGCTGCGGCTTTTGCATCCGCTGCTGCCCTTCGTTACCGAGGAAATTTACAGCAAGCTCCCGCCTGATTTTTCAGGCGGTCTTTTGATTACCGCCGCGTATCCAGTTTTTTCGCAGGAGCGGGAGGACAGCGCGGCGGAAAAAAGTTTCGGCTTTTTGCAAGAGCTTGTTCGCATGGTTCGCACTCTGCGAAGCGAGTGCACCGTGCCGCCTGAGAAGAAAATCCGCGTGCTGGTTCGCGTCAGCGGGGGGCAGAGCGCGGCGGGCTGGGACGGCTTTAGCTTCCTGACGGAAAATGCCGCGCTGGTGAAACTGCTGGCGGGCATTGGCGATCTTGCGATCGAGCGGGCAGGGGAGGCGGGGCAGAAGCCCGCAGGTTCCATCGGGCTTGCCGGCGCGGGCTTTGAGGCGTTTGTGTATATCGCGGAAGCTGTCGATATGGATACGCTCAAACGTAAATTTGTCAAAGAGCAGGAAAAGGACTTACAATTTATACAGAGCCTGAAGGCAAAACTGGCAAACGAAAACTTTTTGAAAAACGCCCCGGCTGAACTGGTGGAAGGCGAACGGCGGAAACTGGGCGAAGCAGAGACAAGAGCGGCGAAGATCAATTCGTGGCTTGGGGAAATGGGGCTGCAATCATGACTACAGATGAAATGCTAATTCTTAAAGGCACATTTTTAGCCCCGTATATGCAGCTTGCCACCGCCCTTATCGGAAAAACCCGCGAGGGCGGCGGCAATATGTTCCGCCATCAGATTGACACCATGGCAATCCTCATCGACTACGGCTACATCGACTCAGTGCTGTTGAAGGCCGCCGTAGTACATGATGTCATCGAAGACGTACCTGAGTTCAGCCACAACCTGCTGCAACAAATTGATTACGAAGGTCACGCCGTTTACAACCTTGTTATGGAAGTAACCCGCCACCACGACGAACCCAAGTCCAAGTTCCTCACTCGGATACTGGAAACAGGCACCCGCGAAGCAAAAATCCTGAAAACCGCCGACCGCATTTCCAATATGATAGCGCTGGGCTTTGTCATCAACACCGATTTCATACACCGTTACATAGAAGAAACTGTGCAGTACGTTTATCCCATCGCCGAGGACGTTGACAAAACGATGCTTTCAGAGCTGAAGTCCCTCGTCGAATCCCGCCGGAAATACCTTTCCGCCATTGTTAGCTGAAATTAAAATGCTGCCTTATATTTTAGCAATAGTAATAAAGGATGGTTGTATGCATAAAGTTTTATTTTTGGCAGTAGTATTTATAGTATCAATTAGCAATAGTAGCTTTGCCCAGCCGGAGATAGAAATTATTAACTTGCAGTGGAAAAACCATTTAACAGAAATTGAAATTGAAGAAGCGCATATAGATGATAGGGTAACAATAGAATTTGAAACTAAAAATATTTCTCATGGTGCAATTATTGATATTGAAATATGGAGCATAACAGATAATGGATTAACAGATTTACTTGATACTATTCAAGGTGAAGTTGTCAATGGCATTGTCAGACTTGAATGGGAAATTAAATTTGACGAAACTGTAAACATAAATTCGATGCAAGAAATAGATAAAATGGATTACACAATTATTGATTATTATTTTCTAATAAAATATTGTGATATAACTGTTTCCAGCAAACACTTGCCAATATTTTCATGTTTTGATGTTCTGGTTTTAAATGATAAAACGGGAGAACCAATCCCAAACAGCGAATTTCTTTTGCTTGCTCCTGACGGTCGTTTTCTC
>WQZT01000143.1 GCA_009780595.1 Treponema sp.
GCACGGCAACCTGCTGGGTGTCCGCGCCAAAGTCCGCCGCGATAAGGGCAATGTCGGCAACGCCGCCGGGCGCGGTGGCAAAGAGCGCCGTGATCACATCAAATTCGGTGAGGCGGGAGATTATCAGCGCGAACAGGATGTTAAACGCGGCGAGCATAGACACGAGGATCGCGGCAGGCTTGATGAGACGGTGCAGGGTTCGCACGTCATCGCGGGTGAACGTTTGCCCGATGGCAGCTCCGGCAATCACCTGCACAATCAGGCGCAAGATTGCGGGGTAGGCAGCGGCGGGGGGGATGGCAATGTTCAGCACCGCCGCCGCCGCCAGCGAACCGAGCAACGCTCCGGCGGGAACGCGAAGGCGCTTTGCCAATAAGCCCCCGGCAAGGGCAACGGCGTGGAGTAACACAATGTACAGTACCGCGTTATTCATCAGGAAAATCCCCCCTCGCTACAGCCCCGCCTATATCCAGTGTATTACACATTACGAGCATGGAGTTTTGGCTTTGCCAAAACTCCCTAGTAAATCCGCCATCGGCGGATTTACTCCCTTTACCGTAGAAACAAAGTGCAGCATATAGGTAACGGCGAGCAAGTCCGCGCATCCGCCGGGGCTGATATTTCTGGCGATGAAGTCATCGTCAAGCGCGGCGGCGTAGCGCAGAACGGCATCGATTGGCGGCTGGGTGTCAAGGAACACTTGCACATCACGCTGTATTTCGTGCAGAGCATCGATTCCGGCGCGGGCGATGACGTTGGTGTCCTCGGTGTGCGCCAGCATGTGGAGCAGGGCTTGCACTCCGGCATCGCCAATCGAAGCCCCACCGGTTATGGCAGCGGCAAGCGCGGGAATGCCGAAGTTCCTCACAGTGGGGAAACCTGCGGCGGCTTCTCCGCGAATGCCCGGAGCCGCGTGGCGGGCAAACGCCTTTTCGCCGTTGGTGCTGGCATTCTGTGGTGTAATGCTCCGCAAGTCGCTGGCAAGGGCGGGCGCGGCGATTTCCCCTGCTGTGTCAAGCAGTCTCCCGATTACCGCCGCGTCTCCCACCGCCGCACTCCGGGGCGCATCTCGCACCGCGCCCGGTTCAACCACCGTATCTCCAGCTACTTCCGGCTCAGCCGCCGGAAGCCCGAGGTAGCCACACGCGGCGCACAGTATTCCCATCGAAAAGATGATGCCCTTGTGTGTGTTCACGCCGCCCGTCGCCGCCAGCATTTCCTCCTCCGCCGCCACGCCGCGCCCGCGCAGGAGCGGCAAAAGTTCGCCGGGAGGAATCCCGCGGTTGGCAATGCCCGCCGCCGCCATATCGCTGAAATACGGCGCAAGGCACAGGGCGCTGTCGACAAATGTGAAAAAGTCCATGTCCGTGTGAGCGCCGTTGTTGCGGCGGTCGACAAGCCCCGGCTTTGGCGCGGCGGCAAGCTCGTACAGCAGGGCGCGGACAGCGCACGCGGCGATGAACGCGGTGTCTTTCTTGTTGAAAAAGCCGTCGATGATGCGGCGGGTGCAGTCCAGAATCTCCGCAAGCGGGTGAGCGCGGCTGCGGGCGCACCCGTGCCCGATTGCGCCGCAGACAAGGCAGGCACGTTCGCCCAAGCCCACGGCAGAGCGCGGGATTTTTGCGGGTGCGCCGCCATCGTTAGAAAGAACGTCGATGTCAAACAGCCGTCCCAGCGGGTGGCTTTCTTCGAGGGCGGCGAGCGCGGCTTTCAGGCGCAGAGCGCCCGTTGCGTCAGGTACCATCGCGTCCGTTGTGCGAGGCGCAATCGCCCACAGGCATTCGAGCCCAGTGGCAGCATCGGTGGGAAAGCACGCGCGGACAGAAAAGCCGCCGCGCACGAAAACCCGCTCGATTTCGCGCGAGCCTTCGTAAAAACAGCGGTCGGCTTCAGCACAGCGCTTGTGCGGCCCGGCGATATTCAGCGTGTAGCTGACAAGCACGCAACCATGCCGTGCGCCGCTGTGCCGCTGGGCGAGTTCCTGCTGCCGCTGCGCTCGCCGCTCCCGCGCTGCCAAAATGTCATCAATCGTTACATCTGTTTTCATAGCTCAATGTATCATATATCTAATTATCTCCAAACACAACAAGCAATTAATATTCCAACGATTTACAGCGCACCAATCGACATATTTATGATTAAATTATGACTTTTATATTGACAAGTATAATATTTTCTTGATATTATAGATAAGCATGTGGAGTTTTTAGTTATGCAACAGTATCTATAAACAGGAACAACCAGCAATTTTTCGCACAATAATGCACAATAATTTATGGAGGAGATCGTAATGATGTGTAAGAACAGTGGTTTTTTGAGGAGTTGTCAACGCAGCCGCACGTTACATTGCTTGCTCGCTGCGTTGGCAATGGGGCTTTTTGCTATTGGATGTTCCAATAACAAAGACGAGGTTTATACGGTTGAGTTTAACACTGACGGGGGAGGTACAATTCTTTCGCAGCAAGTTCCCAGTGGTGCAAAAGTTGAAAAACCGGAAACCCCCAAACGGGGCACAGACATTTTTAACGAATGGTACGATGAACAAAGCGGGGGGGGGGGGCTGTTTGACTTTGATACCCCCATTGAACACGACTATGTTCTAACTGCGCATTGGCAAACCCAAGGTACGGGTCCAGATCCAAGAGAAAAATATACGGTAACATTTGATGCTACTGGCGGCAATGAAGTTCAAGCTCAGGAAGTAGCAAGTGGTGATAAAGCGAAGCGCCCGACTCCTCCTCCAACAAAGGACGGTTCTGAATTTACCGGTTGGTGTATACAAGGACACAGTGAAACCTTTAACTTTGAAGATACGCCGATTACAGGGCATCTTACGCTGGTTGCAGGATGGATGGCGGCGGGTACTGGCTCGGGAGCTACCTACACGGTACAATTTAATGCCAACGGGGGTACCAATGCCAGCGGGCAGGGTTCTAAGACTGTAAACCATGGTGCTACCGTACCTGCGCCGTCACCTGCTCCTACCAGAGATGCTAACTATACCTTTAAGGGCTGGTATACTCAGGCATCTGGCGGCAGCCCATATAACTTTAGCAGTGCTGTAACAAGCGCCTTTACCCTGTATGCTCAGTGGACTCCGGTACAGTTCACGGTAACGTTTAATGGCAATGGCGGAACCCTGAACGGGGCAAGCAGTGTGAAGGTAGATTACAATACAAAGGTTAGCAAGCCGTCTGATCCCAGTTCGAGCAAAATCTTCCGCCATTGGAGCGAAGATCAGAACTCGAATGCGGCAACGGGGCAATCGCAAGAATTTGATTTTAATACACCCATTACCGGCAACAAAACGCTGTACGCAAAGTGGGTTGCTATTGTTACGGGTATTACGATTGATTCCCCGCACGTAGTTATTGCGCAGGGATCACAGCTTGATTTCAAAGCAACAGCGACTCCGGCGGATACAATGCAGACAAACATTCAGTGGAAGCTTGTAAAAGCCACCGGCGCAGATGACAAACCTGCCTATGCCCGCATGAACGGCAGTACGCTTGTGGTTGATGCAAATGCGCCCGCTGGTACAGTTATTCGGGTTCAAGCCAGTTTGTATGCCGGGGCTGAGAAAAAAGCAACGAAGGAAGTTACCATTCTGCCGCGCAGCCGCGAGTCTGCCGGGTTGAACCACAGTGCGGCTATCAAGTCAAACAACCAACTGTGGCTGTGGGGGAATAATACTGCCGGAAAACTTGGGGACAACTCGACAACTCAGAGGAATTCGCCTGTGCAGGTAAGTGGCGGTGGTGAGTGGGCAAGTGTGTCTGCCGGCGGAACTCATACGCTGGCAATTAAGAAAGACGGCACACTGTGGGGATGGGGCGCAAGCGACAGATGGCAGCTTGGTCGAAGTAACAGTAACCCTATCGCTACTCCTGTTCAAATTGGTGATGCTAATCACAGGTGGGCATTTGTATCCGCAGGTCATGACCACAGCGCTGCAATCAAAACAAATGGTGATCTTGTGGTATGGGGTGGCAACAGTCATTTCCAAGTTACTGCTGGTGCGGGTACGATCAATACTTTTACTACTAAAAACTTGGGAGTAGTTCACTATGTGTCTGCCGGATACAACCACACTGCCGCAATTAAGAGAGACGGCTCACTGTGGCTGTGGGGAAGAAATAATTTTGGGCAGATAAGTAGGGACACTGCAGGCAGCGGTAAAGTTGATCAATCCGGTACCGCGGTTGAAGTTACTAATGGCGGACAATGGAAAGCAGTTTCAGCAGGCGGTGGTCAGAGCGGCAGTAGCGAAGTGGCGTTTACCGTTGGGATTAAGACAGATGGTACGCTGTGGGCGTGGGGATTCAACTCTAGCTATCTTGGAACTGGTAGGAGTTCTCTTAGCCAAACGCCAACCAAAGTTGGAAGCGCAACCAATTGGACGAGTGTTTCCGCAGGTAGCAAGCACATTGTCGGTGTGAGCGGCGGAGCTGTGCATGCGTGGGGTCAGAACGACAAGGGGCAGATTGGTAATGGTGGAACGGGTGACGGCGTTAACGGACCTACAAAGGTCAAAAATGCGCTGTCGGCATCTGCCGGCGGCACTCACAGCATATCCTTTGAGAATAATACAACAGTCATGGTATGGGGAGACAACGCCCAAGGGCAGATTGGTAAAAGTGGTACTCACAATTCCCCCACTTCGCATACAGGTTTCTAAGGAAAGGTTGTAGCCGCAGTTCTCACCTGCGGTTACATTGACACAACAGCAAGCAGGGGCTTTCCCCCTGCTTGTTTTTTTTGCGGTAGGGCAGGGATTAGATTTACTAAAA
>WQZT01000144.1 GCA_009780595.1 Treponema sp.
GTCGGAGCGCTTCAAAGCAACGCGCCCGCTGGAGCAGGAGCGGCTGAACGAGGCATCGCTGGAACGCTACGGCCACCCGCAGGAGATTGCACGCGCGGTGGAGTTCCTCGTCTCCGAAGGCGGCTCGTACATCACCGGGCAGGTTATCCGCGTGGATGGCGGGCAGCAGCTTTGGGCGGGCTGATGGCGGGCATACGCTCAGCCGCTTGATCCTGTGCGCTGTTGCGGTGTAAGATGTCTTGTCCCGTCAGGAGTCATGCGAACAACCGCCGCCGAAATCCGCCAGGTTCGGAAGGAAGCAACGGCAAGCGGATGGTTGTGGCGCCGTGATCATCCTGGCGGGGCTTTTTGTTTATGCGAAAACAGATTATACTTGTGCAATGCCTTACGAAGTAACCGCCACCCGGCGGAGACCAAAAACCTTTGACGAGCTGGCGGGGCAGGAATTTGTCGCCGCCACGCTTAGGAATTCTCTGGAAACCGAAAAGATCGCCAACGCGTACCTGTTTTCCGGGCCGCGGGGCTGCGGTAAAACGAGCGCCGCCCGCATTTTGGCGAAAGCCCTGCGGTGCGAACAAGGTCCCACTGCCGACCCGTGCGGCGTTTGCACCCAGTGCGCGGAGATCAGCCGGGGTGCCAGCATGGACGTGCTGGAAATTGACGGAGCGTCAAACACGGGCGTAAACGATGTCCGGCAAATCAAAGAAGAAGTGCTGTTTCCGCCCAGTTCGGGGCGCTACAAAGTCTACATTATTGATGAAGTGCATATGCTTTCCAACAGCGCTTTCAACGCACTGCTGAAAACAATTGAAGAGCCGCCGCCGAACGTGGTTTTTATTTTTGCCACGACTGAACTCCAGAAAGTTCCCGCGACCATCCGCAGCCGCTGCCAGCAGTTCAACTTCCGCCTTATTTCTATCGAGACTATCACCGCGCTGCTTGCCAATGCCTGCAAAGAGATAGGGATACAGGCGGAAGACGAAGCTCTGTTTTGGATAGCGCGGGAATCTACCGGAAGTTGCCGGGATGCGTACACGCTGTTTGATCAGGTTGTTTCGTTTTCAGGCGGTCACATCCGCACGGAACTCATCCGCCAAAAGCTCGGGCTTGTCGGGCTGGACAAGCTCAACGAGTTTGCCGAAGCTTGCGCCGCCGCTGATCTGGGGCTTGCTCTCACGCTTATCGACAACCTGCTGGCATCAGGCGTGGCAGTGGAGACGTTCGTAACCGACCTTGCTGGCTACTACCACAGCTTGCTTTTGCTGAAAGCCGGCGTTACGCGTGAGGCGTTGCTGGGCTATCCTCCGGCGAGGTTTTCTAAAACCGTGCTGGAAAAATACGACATTATCCGGCTGGAGCGGGCGGGCGAATTACTGTTCACGCTGCACCGCGACATTCGCTATTCGGTGTCGCCGCGTTTTGAGCTTGAAACGCTTGCGTCAAAGCTCTGCTGGCTGGAGCGCTGGATTTCTCCGGCGGAGCTGGCGGAAACTGCGGCGCAGGCGCGGAAAACGCTGGGAGGTGGAAGCCGCCCTTTAGCTGAGGGGAATTTGCCGAGCGCGCGTGGCGGCGAATTCCCGCAGGAAACTGGCACGGCAAAGCCGACAGTGGCAGAGCCGCCGCAACTCGCGCCGCAAACAGAGCCGCGAGGGGAAGACGGCGGCGATCATCCGCACGCAGAGCCGCAGTGCACTGAAACAGAAGTCTCAAACGAAGTGGCTCAGGCGGGATCTTTCTCCGCGGAGTTCAGCCGTTTTATGGCAGCGCGGGCAAATCCCGCCGCCGCGCCGTCTGCCGAACAATACACTGCACCGCCGGATGAGATGAATCCCACAGTGCAAAAAGTTCTTGAAGTATTTCAGGGAACGATAATAAAGGAGAACCACTAATGAATATCAACCCTTTCGACATTTTGAAGAACGCCCAAAAAATTCAGGAGCAAATGGGAACGTTTCAGGAAAAACTTGGGGCAATCCAGATTACCGGTTCAGCCGGAGGCGGAATGACCGAGGTTGACATGAACGGCAAGATGGAAGTGCTAGCCGTGCGGATAGCACCGGAAGCGATGGATGACCGGGATATGCTGCAAGACTTGATCGAAGCGGCATTTGCCAACGCGATGGAAAAAATCCGGGAGGCGATAACTCGGGAAGTCGGCGATATGTTCCCCGGCGGTATTCCGGGAATGCCCAACATTCCAGGAATGCCCGGTATCCCGGGAATGCCAGGTTTTCCTGCATGAACGGCGGATACGGGAGCAGGGGCGCTGCCAATGCAGGCGTTGCACATGCAAACGCGCTGGACAGGCTGGTAACGCTATTTTCCAAACTGCCGGGCATCGGGAAAAAAAGTGCTGGGCGGCTTGTGTACCACATTCTCGAAACGGATGCTTCGTACGCCCGGACGCTGGCGGCGGAACTTGCCGCCCTGCACGAGGCAATCAAGCGCTGTTCCCACTGCGGCAGTTTCACCGAAAGCGACCCGTGCTCCATTTGCAGTGATGACGGGCGGGATCGCGCCCTGCTGTGTGTTGTCGAACGCGCCCAAGACGTGCGGGTTATCGACGAATCCCGCGAGTTTCGGGGCGTTTTTCAGGTGCTGGGCGGGCTTATCGCGCCACTGGAAGGCGTTAACCCCGGCGACCTCGCCATCGGGCAACTCTTCGCGCGGGTGCGGGATGAAGGCGTGCGCGAAGTCATCCTTGCCCTGAACCCTACGATTGAAGGCGACACAACCGCTTTGTACATTCAGCGTTTCCTGAAAGAAAAACTGCCCGACCGGCCGCTGGAAATCAGCCGACTGGCTTCCGGTCTTCCTGTCGGAGGAGATTTGGAATACGCCGACAGGCTCACGCTGTCCCGAAGTTTTCGCGGACGAATCAAGATGTGATTATTTCATACATTATCGTGATTATTTCATACATTATATCGTATACTCTATTTTATGGAAGGAAATATGTTGAAAGATTTACTGGTTCTATGCCGCTTGCCTATTCTTACTTTAGGAATACTTCTGTTAGGCGATGGCTCTTTTCTCGTAGCGCAAAGTGAAGCTGACGCTGCCAAGTCCGGTGTTTACATCACCAGCATTAGCATCACCGGACTGAAGCGAACGAAACTTTCCGCCGCCGAACGCCCCCTGCGGCAGTTTGTCGGGCTTGCGGTAGAAGATGTGAACATCAACGAAGTAACAGCGGCGATAATGGCAACGGGAATTTTGCAGCCGGTTTCAGTGGAAGTTCAGGGCGAAGTTTTGGCGGTTGAAGTCCGCGAAAAGTGGTCAATATTCCCCATCCCCATAGTAACAGGTGGCTCTGACGGAATTGGCGCAGGGCTTGCTCTTACCGATACCAACGCATTTGGACTGAACGACCAGCTTTTTCTGGCGGCGTTTTACCACCCCAACACCTTTTCAGTTTCCGCCGGGTATTTTAGCAGTTCGCGGGGCGGCCGTTTGCCGGGCTACAACGGCATGGCGTCGTTTGCCCGCAGCCAGCGGCACGATCGCGACCAAAACGCACATCTCCTGCGACGTTTCGAACTTGATAGCTTGTCGCTCCGCACAGGGCTTTCCTTCCCGCTGCTGGAAAATTCCAACGCACTGACCGCCTCGCTGCTGTTTTCGTTCAACAATACATGGCTTAGAAACCTCGATAGCGCCTTGCTCCCGCCGCCGGATGACCTCACCCTGTACGGAGCGGGAACGGAGCTTGCGGCGCGGCGGAACAGTTGGGATGGTTTTTTCCTTTCGCGGGAGTCGATTTCCGTTCGCTACACGTTCCAAACCAACTTTAGCGGCATTGCGTTTCAGACCGTTCAACTTCAAGGCGCGTGGGATAAATCCCTTGTTCCCGGTTTCCGTTTCAGTTTTCGGACAGGCGCGATTTTTAAGCCTGACGCTCCGATACTTGCCGAAGCTGCCCCCGGCGGGGCGCAAGTCGTCATCCTGCCCAAAGGCTTCTCCGCAAAGAATTTAGTCGGAGGTTCGGCGGGCTTTGAAAAGAGCGTGTTCAAAATTTCCGCTGGGACGCTTTCTATCGCCGCATACTATCAGGGAGTTTACGCTCACGGCTCGGTGCTGGGAGATTCAACCGATCACGGATTTGCAGGAATGCTCTCGTTCTACCTGAGCCGCCTCGCCATCCCCGCGCTGGGAGTAGGAATAGCACACAACGTTGGCAAAGACCACACTCAGGTATTTTTCAATTTCGGAATGAGTTTTTAAGCGGCGAATTGGGCTACTTGCAAACCTTGCAATGTCCGCACATTCTGCTATAATCTGTACAGAGGATGTACCCAGTGAAAATTTATTTGGATAATTGCTGTTTCAACAGACCATTTGATGATCAAGATTCGCTGGTTATACGCTTAGAAACTGAAGCAAAGTTGTATGTTCAGGAAATGATCCGGCAGGGCGAATTTAAACTCTGCTGGTCGTTTGTGCTGGATTATGAAAACAGAGCAAACCCGTTTGAAGAAGTACGCAACAGGATTGCTGTGTGGAAAACACTCGCGTCTGACGATTGCAGTTTATCAGATGATATTGCTAACAAGGCAAGCCAGTTGATGACGATTGGTCTACGTCAAATGGACGCTTCTCATATCGCGTGTGCAATTCATCTTGGTGCGGACTGCTTTCTTACAACAGATAAAAAGATATTGAGTAAAACAATAGCGGGTATTCTAGTTATAAACCCAATCGACTTTGTAAGGAGGTATTTCGATGCGAAGTAACACTGTGCTGAAAGATGAAGGCATGCGAATTCTCGCCGA
>WQZT01000145.1 GCA_009780595.1 Treponema sp.
CAAGCCAACCATCGCTCACCGAGCCGCTTTTTATAAGCTCGTCAATAGTCCGCACCACGTTGTTGATGGGAATTGCAAAACCCAGCCCCACCGAACCGCCGCCAACATTGCTGGCAATCCACGTGTTAATCCCAATCACCTCACCCCAGATATTCACCAACGGCCCGCCAGAATTGCCCTGATTGATGGAAGCGTCGGTCTGGATAAAATCGTTGATATTACCGCCGGGACCGCCGGTGCGGCCAACCGCGCTGACAATGCCCATCGTAACGGAGAACGAAAACTGCTCACCCAGCGGATTGCCCATTGCGATAGCCCAGTCGCCGATTCTTACATCGTCAGAATTGCCAAGCTCGGCAAGCGGGTAGCGGTCATTGCTCTTGAACGAGAGAACTGCCAAATCCCGCCGGGGATCGCGGCCAATCACGTCAGCGTTGTAATCGCGCGCGCCCAGAACGCCTATCTGGATTTCATTCGCGCCGTCAATCACATGGTTATTCGTAAGCACATAGTAAACGCCTTTCTCGTGCCGTATAATAATCCCCGAACCTATGCCGCGTGAGCGGAATTCGCCCCCCTGCCCTTGATTTGGAGCTTCGCCCTGCTCGTTGGGGTTGCGCCGGGGGCCGAAAAAGAAATCCCACGGAATGCCGTCAAAACGGGGGGACGCCTGCTGGCGGCGCTGCACCGACACGGTTTTTACCTCCACCACCGACGGCAGCACACGGTCGGTAACAGCCCGCAGCGTCGTCTGAAGGCTTTCGGCAACGGCAAGAGCTTCGCGGGGAATTACCACCGGGGTCAGTTCCTGCGCCTGCGCTACATTGCCAGTCTGCGGCGTACTACACGAAAACGAAAAAAACGCCAAAGAAAAACCGAATATTACCCCGATAAGAACAAGGTTAAATACAAAAAAGTTCATGCTCGACAGCTTACGAATAAGATTCATGGGCTTCTCCTTCAAAAATTTCCACTATGCTATAGTATAATAAATTATATTCCTTAAGTATAGTTACAGCGTATTCTGAGTTTCAAGGAAATTTCCCCTCCCCCGCTGCTAAAACGTTCCGGTTATAATTACATCGCTCCACAGAGACGAGTGAGACTGCAGGGCGCCTGACGCTTCCTCCCACAGGTTTTGCAGGGAAAGTTCGCGGGGGCGTTGAACGGTTCTGCCGCCGGGCGTCATCTGGGCAAGCGCATGTTCCCCGCGTGAAAATGCCACCCGCTGGTTGTCCATATTGCCGAAGTAAAAAGCGGCGTAATCCTCGCGCAGGGGGAAAAACTCAGGAGCTGCTCCCGCTCCCAGCGCAGGATCAACAGGTACCCAGCCGAAACCGTCGAGCCAAAACTCAGCCCAGTAATGCCGCACAGTGGCAAGGCGGCTGTTGATAAGCACCCCCGACACCGGAATTGCCGGAATGCCTGATGCGCGGGCAAGGGCGCAAAACAGCAGCGCCGCGCGGTAACTGTCCGCTGTTCGCTCTTGCAACGCTTCAAGCGCACCGCCTGAAAGAGTCTCAGCGCGGATGTCAGCGGACTGAAGTTCAGTATTTAGGGATTGCAAATCCAAGGATTGCAAATCCAGGGATTGCAAATCCAGCGGTTGTATATCGGCTGTTTGAAAATCTAAGAATTGAAAATTTAAGGATTGAAAATCCAGCGATTCCAGCATCCAGTTGTATATCCGCCGCGCCATCGCGTAAGGGCGGCGCTCCGTTCCGGTGATCTGCACCGCAAACGGGAGAATATCAGCGTGATTAGACGGCACAAGGGGGCTGGGGGCGGTGTACGCGGCGCGTATCGGAGAAGGCGAATTTACGTTCACCGGGTTTTGGTTTGCGATGTTCGTTTCCACCGCGTAAACATCAACCACATAGCTAACGGTAACCCGTATATTTGCCCCGGACGCAAGATTGGAAAAATGAAACAACGATGTGCCGCGGTGATTTTCCACAAACGGCTCAACGGTGCGTTCGACAATTTTGACATTGCGCTGAGAACTTGAAACTGCGGGTTTTGGCATCCACAGGTACAGAGCGTTGGGGATGGATGCCTGCTCCGCTTGAACATCAACACTGTACGATAGAACAAAACTGCGCCTGTCGCGAAAAAGCTTTGTCCCCTGTTGCTCGGCAATCTCAAAAAAAACCGGCGGAGATGCTCCCCGCAGCGTTTGCACCGTTACGTTCCCGCTAACAGCGCCGCTGGGAACGCGCACGCGGATTTCCCGGTCGCTCCAGAACTCGTAACCAAACTCAAGCGCGGACACTTCCACAACGCCTGAAGGCTGCGCTCCCGCCGCGCTTTCTGAATTCCAGGAAAAAAGCGCCGCGCTGTTTTCCCGCGACAAGCCGAAATTATTTCCCGTAATAGTAACAAGAGCGCCAACAGCGGCAGAAGCGGGCGTTATCGAAATAATCCTGGGGACAACGCCGGAGTCGGCATCATCATCGCCGAGAAGGCGCTGGGGCAAAACCGATTGATTTGAAAACAAGACAGGGTTGCTGGAACTGCGCCCCCGGTGAACGCGGACAAGCCCCGGAGTTCCAAATTCGGAAACGCGCACGACAATTTCCGCATCGCTCCACGATATATAGGCGGCGCTTGTCGGAGAAGCTCCGGCTATCGTAATATACGACTCATTTCTTTCATCGCCGAAGCCTCTGCCGGTAATGACAAGCGGCTGCCCCAGATCGCCAATACTGGGAGAAATGGAAACTATCTCAGGCGGGTGATCGCTGCACGCGGATAACGCCGCACCGCACACGGCAACCGCGCAGATGCAGAAAAGAGAACGCCAGTGCGCCGCTGTTTGCATCATTCTAAATCATGCGCCTGCACCTGCGGTGCGGAATCTCGATCCCGATCACGGCCAGACCTGCGCCCGTTGAAGGTTCCCGAATGCGGCTCAACGACGAGTTGAATCTCAATCAAAGCTTCGTTTTCAGCCTGGAGCGATCCCAGCGGGAAAAAGAAAACCTCTTCGTGAAAGTTAAGCGGGATGGTTTGCAACGTGGTGTGATAGCTCATTCCCTGTCCAGGAACGTTTATCCATATTTGCCCCTGCGCCACAAGGATATGCTGCCCCTCTGGTCTCAACACGGGGGTAAACTGGACAGCAACGACCACGTTATCGCCCACCAACCTCATCCCAACAGGGCGGCCTGGCAAGGTAACGCGCGACATCTCTGCGTTCCACACAACCTTCTCGTTTTCCTCCACGCGCGAGACAATCCGCAAAACGACCGCCCGCTCCCGCAGAGCGGGATGTTCTTCCAGCAGCACTTCCTCCTGCGCTCTGGCTGACGGAATGACCGCCAAAAACAGCAAGCTTTGCAAGAGGACAACTTTAAAAGGCGGTAACTTGGCGCGAAAAACGCCAGGTACGTTGCTCGTATCGGCTGTCATCTGCGGAAATTTCTCCTTGCCGCGGAATAATCCGCCGCGTTAATGAGAGCGGGCTGCCCCGTACGGGAAAAAACCCTCTGGTTCGGCAGCAGGATAATCATGTGATCATCACTATCCCCAGTAGAAAGTAATTGCACAACGTCATTCATATCACCAACAGGTATCAGGCGGTAATCGTCAAAGCCCAGGTTCACATTCTCAGACTGAACCTGCACTGCGGTGGAAATTGGCACAGATTCAGGCGCACCTCCCGCACCCGGCAGGATAACAAAAAGGGCAAACGCAACAACAAGCGCCGCCGCCAGCGCCGCAGGGAGCGGCACGGCAATTCGCCGCTTCCACAGTTTCCGCACCGCCTTTTCGTTGTGCTGTTTTCCGGTGATATACAGCTTCGGCGCGGTGAATTTCTTCCACACGCGGTCTTGCGCGGCGGACAGAGCATCCTCGCTGCGGGACTCCCGAAACATTTCCCCGATATTCCGGTATCCGGCAAGAGCGGCTTGGCATTTCGGGCAAGACTCGATATGGCTTGCCATTTTCTCATTCCAGGGAGACGGGAGTTCTCCGTCACAATACAGGGAGACAATCTGACGATCAGGACACATATACACCATCCTTAAAAGTCTCTGCGTTCAAAAGCCCGGTAAGGCGTTCCCTCGCCCGAAAAACCCGAACTTTCACATTTCCCTCGCTAATGCCCAGGGAGCGGCCTATTTCCTTATAATTCAAATCCCCGTACTCCTTCAAGATTAAAACAATCCTCAAGTTTTCAGGTAACTTGTCCAGTGCTTCCCGGACTTCCAGCCGGGTCTCTTTTTTTATTAAAATATTCTCTCCTGTTTCCTCATTCCTTGCATCTTCCTTAAAAGCTTTCTGGTAAGCTTTGCGCTCTCTCACCTTACGTTTGGCGTAGTTCAATGCGGCGTTCTTCACCACCCGAATCAGCCAATATTTCGCCTCATCCGGGCTTGGAAACACCATATTTTTCTCGTGGAGGCGGAAAAAAGCGTCCTGGCAGAGATCCTCCGCCGCTTCTTCATTGGAGGTTATACGGTTTGCCACCCTGAACAAAATAGGAAATACCGTCTCATAGAGCTTGCGAAATTCCCCTATAGAAACCTCCGCCCGGGTGCTGGAGACCCGAGATGCCTCTTCATTCATTAAAATAACAAATCCTCCCTTTGATCGTTACACCTGTAACACGCTTTTGGCGCTGCCTCATTACGCCCGTTTCCACACAGTCCCGGCAGGGGAATCTTCCAGCAGTATTCCCTTTTCTTTCAACTGCCGCCGGATTTCATCCGCCTGCTGGAAATCTTTTGCAGCTTTAGCTTGCCGCCGCTGTTCGA
>WQZT01000146.1 GCA_009780595.1 Treponema sp.
CACAAGGCTCTTAAACTCCGCACGGGTAAGGCTTATTACCTTTAACCAGCTTGACGTCCTTGGCGGGCAATAGGCATTGACGCCCGTCAAGTAACGCTGGTTCTCCATGAAGCGCAACCTTACCTATCGGGCACTTACCCTCCGTACCAAAGCAATCGGCGAGTCCAACCGCGAAGCATGGTTTCTTACAGAGGAGGAAGGAGTGCTCCGCGCCACGGTATTTGGCGGAGCAAAGAGCCGCCTGCGATCGCAGGTAGCGCCCTTTCACGAAGGAGAACTGTGGCTGTACCACGATCCTGTTCGGGACTCGCGGAAGGTAAGTGATTTTGATGTCCGCTCGTACCGAATCGGCATCCGCGATCTGTACGAGCGAACCCAAGCAGCTCACGCCCTTGCCGAAACGGTACTTGCTTCCCACGGTGGAGGCGGCGCGTGGCACGACGCCCTCACCCTTTGCTCCCAAACACTCGATACCCTCACCGAAGCTGACGCCCAGCTCTGCTCAAGACTTGGGATCTACTTCCTGTGGCACTGGGCAGCTCACCTTGGCGTGCGTCCTGATCTCACCGCCTGCGCTTCCTGCTCCTGCGCCCTACCCCCTGAAATGACAGTCTTCTTTTCCCTGGAAAGCGAAGCTGTCCTATGCGGGAACTGCGCCAAGCTCTCTGGCATAGCTACACTTGGTACAGAAGGAAATGCTTCCCCTTTGCATCGAAACAACGGCATCCGCATCCAAAGCGGAGCGCGCATGTGGCTTAGGGCAATCGAGGGAGTACCGCCCTCTGCCGTCAAGCGCCTTACCTTGGATACGATCTCGCTGGAACAGACGCGGGCTTTTTCCAAGGCGGTTGTTGCGGGGACTTTAGGCAAGAGCCTTGCAACGTGGGATGGGATTTAAGGAACGGGAATCAATTTTGGGGCTGCGGAAGAGAGGGCTTGGCAGTACGATATATACGCAACACGACAAAGCAGCCTCTTTATGCAGTTGGATTTTTCGGCAGCTAATCCGCCCCGTACTGGTTGGAGGGAAGAAAGCCGGGAAGCGGTAGTCCTCCCTTTGATGAAACACATCTTAAAAATTGATTTCTATGTGTAAATCAGATTGACCTTGACCAGTGGCCGTGGTAACATAATTACAGGTGAACGCATAGCGGTACATACTGGTATGGAAACATCCTTGCAGCTGAAGGGGGATCACATGGTATCGAACGATCATGTAAGCGTTAACGCACATAATCACCTAACAATCGGAGGCAAGGACACGCTGGAACTTGCCAGAGAATTCGGAACTCCGCTGTACGTCATGGACGAGGCATTCGTACGCGCCGCTTGCAGGCACTACGTTGCCGCAATCAAGACGCACTACGACGGCAAAGGGCTGGCGGCATTTGCAAGCAAGGCGTTTTGTTGCAAAGCGATGTGCAAGATTGCCGCCGAGGAAGGGCTTGCGCTGGACGTGGTATCCAAAGGCGAGCTCTTTACCGCACTTCTTGCGGGTTTCCCCGCCGATCGGATGCTTTTTCACGGCAACAACAAACCAGCGGACGAGCTTGAGTTTGCCATTACAAGCGGCATTGGGCGCATTGTTGCGGATAACATCAACGAACTTGAACAAATCAATACGATAGCGGGATCGTGCGGCAAGCGGCAGTCAGTGCAGTTGCGCATAACACCGGGTGTTGAGGCGCACACGCACGATTATGTCCGAACCGGGCAGACTGATTCCAAGTTTGGCTTTGCCCTGCAAACGGGCGATGCGATGCGGGCAGTACAGATGGCAGTGAGAATGCCGAACCTGCGGCTGTCAGGTGTTCACTGCCACATTGGTTCGCAAATACTCGATGTTCAACCGTTCATGCTTGCGGCGGAAATTATGACGGGCTTCATTGCCGATGCCCGCGACCAGCATAACATCACCATAGAAGAGCTGAACTTAGGCGGCGGTTTTGGGATACGCTACACGGAGCAGGACAATCCGCCGCCGCACGAGGATTTTCTGCACAGCGTTTCCCGCGCTATCAGCGGCGTTTGCTCGGCACGAAATTTGCCTCTGCCGTTTATCTACATTGAGCCGGGTCGTTCGATAGTAGCGCCCGCTGGAATTACGCTGTACACCGTTGGCGCAATAAAAGAAATCCCCGGCATTCGTACCTACCTTTCTGTTGACGGCGGAATGGCGGACAACCCGCGTTACGCGCTGTACGGATCGCAGTACGAAATGCTCATTGCCAATAAAGCGGGCGCGGAAAAAACCAAGCGTTACACTGTTGCCGGGCGCTGCTGTGAAAGCGGCGATCTTTTGGGCAAAGATGTTCCGTTGCAAGATGCGGCGGCGGGCGATATTCTTGCGGTGCTTGCAACCGGCGCGTACAATTACTCGATGGCTTCCAATTACAACCGTCTGCTCAAGCCCGCCGTGGTATTTGTCAATAACGGCGCAGTACGAGTTGCGGTAAAGCGCCAATCGTACGAAGACTTAATTCAGAGCGACGAGTAAGCGTTTTGTATTTCTGGAAAATATTTATGGAGAATAGAGGAGGTTAAGTTATGGAAGGACTTTCAAGAAAGAGCATTACCAGAAACTATTTGTTTTTGGGTTTGCTCATGGGCGCGATTGTTTTGGGCTGTGTTGTAGGCGCGCTGTGGTCTGGGGCAACGGTTTTACAGCCCTTGGGAACAGTGTTCATCAACCTTATGTTTTGCATTGTCGTTCCCTTGGTGTTCTGCTCCATCGCAAGTTCCATCGCGAATATGTCTGAGCGCAAGCGCGTAGGAAAAATAATGGGAACAACCATGGTTGTTTTTCTTGTTACTGGTTTTATCGCCTGTGTCATTATGATCACGCTGATGAGGATCTTCCCGCCGGTACTTTCGCCGTGGAAAAATGTTCCGCAGGGTATCGTAAGCGAACCAGCAGATGTGTCAACACTCATTGTCAACTTTTTCACCGTAAGTGATTTTTCCCAACTGCTAACACGGCGGGCAATGCTGCCGCTGATCGTGTTCGCAACACTCTTTGGATTTGCTACTTCGCTTTCAGGCGGAAAAGACAGCATGGTTGGCAAGTTTCTTGACAACATGACCGAAGTGATGATCAAAGTCGTCAAACTCGTAACGTACTACGCACCAATCGCATTCTTCGGGCTTTTTGCCGCACTCGTAGCCGAGTACGGTCCGCAGTTAATCGGCGATTATGGACGCGCGATGGCGGTGTATTATCCCCTGTGCCTCATTTACATTTTCACCGCGTTCCCGCTGTTTGCGTGGTTTGGCGGCGGCAAGGGCGCAATCCGCGTGATGTTCAAATACCTATTCCGCCCGGTCATCACCGCACTTGGAACGTGCTCGTCGGTAGCGACCATGCCGACCAACATGGACGTAGCAAAAGAAACTGGCATCTCCAAAGAAATCACAGACATCGTAATGCCTTTGGGCGCGAACTTACACATGGACGGCAGCTGCTTTTCAGCGGTGTTGAAGATCGCCTTCCTGTTCGGCGTATTTGGAATTCCCTTTGAAGGGATTGGATTGATGACAACCGTGATTATCGTTGCGCTGCTTTCAAGCGTGGCAATGTCTGGCATTCCCGGCGGCGGACACATCGGCGAGTTCGTGGTGTGCTTGGTGTTTTTTCCTGACAACATGGCAATCGCGTATCCAATAGCAATAACCATCGGCAACCTCGTCGATCCGCCCGCCACGATGATTAACGCATCCGGCGACTACGTTGTGTCGTTCATTGTTTCCCGCTTTGTTACAGGGAAAGAGTGGCTGCAAAACGCTCTGGTGAAGAAAGCGGCGTAAGAATAGCGCGGGCGGGGCTTTCTGTCAAAACTCAATCCGCCACAAGAACAGCCCTTCTGGCGGTGCGGTGGGACCTGCAAGTGCGCGTTTGCGTCCTTCGATAATGTCCTGCACGGTGCGCTCACTTGCACCGTGTTCCTCGCACTGGATGAGCGTTCCTACTATCGAACGTACCATGTTCCACAAAAAGGCATTTGCGCTGATCTCAAAGGTAAGGCGGTTTCCTTCAATAAAAAAGTGCGCGTTGGCGATGTAGCGGAAGCGGGACTTGCTTTTGTCAGCGGCGGCGGCAAAACTCGTACAGTCCATCTCGCCACGAAAAAGGCGGGAGTAATCGGCAAGGAGAGCCATGTCGACGTGGCGGCGTATGTGCCAAGCGTAGCGAAGTTCCCAAGGGTTGGCTTCTTTTTCGGTGATAAAGAAATAACGGTAGGTGCGCAGGCGGGCGCTGAAGCGGGCGTGAAAGTCGGCTGAAGTTTCGCTAGCTTCCGTGATCCTGACATCTTTGGGAAGCAAGCTATTCAGTGCTGGGATAAAGCGTTCAGCTTCCATGCGCTGTATCGTAGTGTGAAAGTTGGCAACTTGCGCTCGGGCGTGAACGCCTGAATCGGTGCGCCCTGATCCGCTAAGCTTTACTGGGTGTTTGTGCAGCTTTGCCAGCGCCGCTTCGATAATCCCCTGAACTGTGCGCCTTCCGTTCTGCCTTTGCCAGCCTGAAAAATCAGTTCCGTCGTAGGCAATGACAAGGCGTATGTTGCGCTCGGAAGATGGTGCTTCATGCATCGTTTTCGTTGAGTTCTTTGCTGATGTTTTCGTACAGGGCGCGGGCATTTTCCAACAGTGCACCAGGCTTTGACTTTGACGATTTGCCTACGCCGAAGATCTTGGCGATCG
>WQZT01000147.1 GCA_009780595.1 Treponema sp.
AAACTCTGGGGCATACAAGGCGTGGAGTTTTGCGTAGCAAAACTCCACGGAATACTCCGCCATCGGCGGAGTATTCCGTCACATTACCAGAAGTTCTTCCCGCTGAAGTTCTTGCTCCTGCCATTCGTCAATAGCAAGATCAGCGATATCATTCGGCTCTGGAATCTCGGCGGCGGCTTTGGCTTCGTCGCTGTCCGCTTTTTTGAAATCGGTGCGGTACTCAACGTGTTCAGCCGCAATCAAGATTTTGCTGTGGTTTTTCCCGTCTGTTCCTGTCCAGCGGTCTTGTTTCAAGCGCCCCACAACCCGCACGCCGCGCCCCTTTCGCCCGTGATTGCCGCAGGACTCCGCAAGTTTGCCCCACGCCTCAACATCAAAAAAGCCCACCTCCTTTTCAAGGTTGGATTCATGGCGGTAAAAACGGTTCGTTGCAATGCTAAAGGTGCAGATCGATGTTCCCTTCGGCGTGTTCCGAACCAGAGGGTCGCGTACCATGTTGCCTTCGATAAGAATACTGTTGAGATTGTTCATGTATGCCTCCGCATAGTGTTAAGTCCGGCAAGCAAACGCCGCCGTGAATGGTTGCCTGATTTTCAGGCTTCCCACTTCAGCCTATTACGGAGCGGGCAAGAAACTTGCTTGGGAAAAACGCTTGTTTCTTTGAATAAAAATGATAAACATCATATTTAGATGGTGGCGGTCATAAAAAAAGTGGGATATAGCCGCGCGTAATCAGCCGCCGCGCCCGGATCGCGGCCCTTTGCAAACCGAACAGCCCAGGACATGCACATGGGGGCGGCGGAACGGGCGCTCGAACAGGCGGCACAGCAGGATTTCATCGCCTTTCAGGATACGCCCGCACACGGGGCAGAGCCTGTCCCGTTCCCCACCAAGGCAGTGAACGCAGCCGCGAATGTGCATAAAGCGGTCGTTACCGCCGTTAAACGAAGGAAACGCCACAGTGCTCACCCGCTCCGCGCCCGCCAGCGTCGCCGAACACACCAGGCACGTTTGCCCTTCGCCGGATTCGCCTTTGCCGCCGCCTTGGCGCTTGCTGCGGGCAACCTGTGCGGCACGGCGCTGGCTATTTTTCCTTTCGAGTAAAATCTTCGGAATGCCCAGGCGCACAAACAGAAAGCGCCCAAGCCAAATCAGAATTATTCCTATAATAACAAGTATCAGAAGTTCAAACGCATTGTTCATAGTGTAACCATCGCTTGATATACTACACGTTAGCAGCTTGCAAAACTATAGCCTTACATAGTATGCTTTTAGTGTGGCGGTTTTGTATATTATCGGTACACCAATCGGAAATTTGGGCGATTTGACTCTGCGTGCAGTGGAAACGCTCAAAAGCGCCGATGTTGTAGCGTGCGAGGACACGCGGCAAACCCTGAAGCTCCTCAGTCATCTGGGGATAAGCACGAAAATGCTTTCGTGCCGGGCGCACAACGAGCCGCTGGCGGCTGGAAAAATCATTGCGCTGCTTGAACAGGGCAAAACTGTCGCCTATGCCAGCGATGCGGGAACTCCGGCACTCAGCGATCCCGGTGCGTTGCTTGCGCGGAAGGCTGCTGAAGCCGGTCACAGCGTGATTCCTATTCCCGGTCCTTCGGCGTTTGCCTGCCTTGTGAGTGCGAGCGGCGGAATGGACAAAAGCGTGCTGTTTGAGGGCTTTTTGTCCCCCAAAGCCGGGCGGCGGCGCAGTCGGCTGAAGGCACTCTTGGACAGCGGCTTTGGGTTTGTGCTGTACGAATCCCCTCACAGGGTACTCAAGCTTTTTGAAGATCTTGCCGATCTAGATAGCATGCGTTATGTATGCGCGGGAAGGGAGATGACGAAGCTCCATGAGGAATATTTGAGGGGTTCTGTGGGGGAGATTTGTGAGATTCTGCGAGAAAAAGCAGAAAAAGGGCAAATTCGTGGTGAATTCTCGGTATTTGTATCTAGCAAAAAAACGAATTAGCGGGTAAACTATTAGACAAGTTATGCCGATAATTAAGGCAGGTAGGATGTGAATATGACCATCGACAAAGTAGGTTCGATAGATCCCATACAACCCGAAAAGAAACCAGGGCGGGTAACCAAGGCAAACGAGAAGCCACAGGCCGATTCGATAAATATTTCTTCGGAGGCACAGCAACGGGCTGAGATGCTCCGTGTGCGTGAGCTGGCTCTGTCTACGCCCGATGTACGCGCCCAGCGAATTGCTGAATTAAAGGCGAAGATTAACGATCCTTCCTATATTAATGAAAAGGTTATCAACGCCACAGCGGATAAGATTGTCGACGCCCTCTTTGGCTAAAGAGCTAATTTTGTAACTTCTGTCCGTTCAGCGCCGATTGTGCCGCCGGACGGATTTTTTTTGCCTGAATGGAGTTACAGCAATAACATGTGCCGTTTTAGGCATTGCTCACAAGCGCTGATTAAAGACATCCGCACTTGTGAGCTGCTGTGCCAAACCGCTAATACCCTGCCAAAATCCCCAGCAGGCGCTCTTTGCTGATTGAGCGCAGAAAGTTCGCAAGGCGCGGGCCTTGATCTGTGCCGATAAGCGCCTGGTACGCCGCGCGGAACAGAGCTTTGCCTTCCATTCCCTGCTCTTCGGCAACGCGGTAAATCGCCTCGGCGCAGGATTTATCGTCGGCAAACGTTTCGATTACGGCGACAACCGTGTCCCTCAGTGAACGGATGGCACCTTTCTCTGTTGCGCTCAACTCCGGGGCGGGCGCTTCTCCCTGCTCTTTTAGCTTAAAGCGGAACTCTTCCGGCGCGCATTCCTGCACCCAGTATTTCGCGCACGCCGCCCGAGCCTTCAGCGCCTCGATCTGCGCCGCCGTTGCGCCGCCATTTCCGGCAAGTCCGGCACGTGCTTTGTCAATATCCCCGTCAGCAATCTGAATCAGGTTACACAGGTGGCGGAAGGGAACTTGGTACGGCTCGACAACGGGCATCGCGGTTGTGCCGCCTTCGCCCGTTTTCACCTGCGACAGTTCGTAAATGCGCCTCTGCCACTGGTACGTTCCCTCGTCTTTGGCGGCTTCGAGTTTCCACGCGATGCGCTCGGTTTTGTCGTAATCCTCGTAGATTTTAATCACGTCAAGATCAAACGAAATCGTGAACTCCGTGTTGGGCTTGGCGGCGGCAAAAAGATACCGCGTTACTTCCGGCGTGTACACGCGCAGAATGTCGGGCAGGTCGATTACCTTGCCTTTGGAACTGGACATTTTTCCCGGCGTTCCCTTGATACCGATAAAATCGTAGTGAAAAGTTACCGGCGGCTCCCAGCCGTACACGTCCCGGCACACTCCCCGCGCAGTGTCAAAGCTGCCGCCGCGGCTGTGGTGGTCTTTTCCGGCCGGCTCGAAGTCGACCTGCTCGTACGCCCAGCGCATCGGCCAGTCTACGCGCCACACCAGTTTAACCGCCTTGGTTTCCCGCAAATCTACCGTTTCGCTGTTACCGCACAGCGCACAATGGTAGGACAAGCCCCATTCGCCGTCCCAGCCGTCAATCGCCGTGTCGTCACGGTTGCATTTTTCGCAAAAAACGCTCGCCGGCCACCATTCGCCCTGAATTTTGTGGTCGTCATCGCGGAACTTGTCGAGGTTTTTTCTCAGCGCATCGCGGTTTTCCAGCGCGCGGCGTATCTGCGCGGCGTATTTTCCGGCACGGTAGTTTTCCGCCTGGTACAGGTATTCGGGAAAAATCCCCGCACGGGGCAGCGCGGTTTCCACATCAACCTCGTGGTGGCGGGCGTAACTGCAATCCCGCTCCCACGGGTCCGGAACCAGCGTGATGGGAAAACGCAGGTAGTTTGCAAGCTCATCCTGTTTGGGCATATTTACCGGAACTTTGCGGAACACATCGTAATCGTCCCACGAATAAATAAAGCGCACGTTTTTCCCCGCGTCCCGCAGCGCCCTGACCACAAGTTCCACAGTGATAATTTCGCGGAAGTTGCCAATATGCACAGTTCCCGAAGGCGTAATCCCCGAAGCACAAGTGTACAGGTCTTTTTCGCCCTTTTCTCGTATTACTTTCGCTGCCGCCTCGTCAGCCCAATGCGCGGGCGCGGCACGGCGCGGTGTTTGTTTGCTTTCAATAGGTTCCATAGAAGGCGATTGTAGCACGGGAAAAGCCGCTGTGTGAAGGGCGAAACCGAGGCACGGAAATCAATTTTCAAAATTCTCTCTGTGTACTAAACTAACACAATGTACAGTGTCGCAAAGACAGAATGGTATTTTGCGGAAAAGCATAAATATCGCATAAATTTGCGAGAAAAAAAGAAGCAGATTATCCTTATGGACTGCGGAAAATTGTTGCCGGTACTGCTGTCAGAGCAAAATTGATTTTTGTGCCTGCCCCCGCATGGAGTCTTGCAACTGTGCGAGCTTTATGCTATTTTTAATTGTAATGACTGAAGAAAATAGTTCCGGCACGGCATCCGAAACATCCTCCGCGCCGGATTTTTTTGACCGTGTTCAGCAGTGTACCGAGTGGCTGCTGACCTACCGCAAAAGAAAGATACAGGCAAAAAAAGAGAAACAGCGGAAAAAAAATCCCATCTTTGATTGGCTGGAGGCGTTTCTGTGGGCTGCCGGGGTTGTCCTTCTTATCAACCAATATTTGTTTCAAGCGTATCAAATTCCGTCAGGTTCGATGATCGACACGCTGCTCATCGGCGACCG
>WQZT01000148.1 GCA_009780595.1 Treponema sp.
ATAGCGACGATAAAAAATATTTTCCATCCTTTTGAAAGGCGAAACATCTTTTTATTATTTTCTGTATTCATTTAAAAATACACCTCATGCGCTCTTCACTGCCGCCAGTTCGCGGACGGCGCGGACAAGCGCTTCGTCATTCATGATTTCGCCGATGGTTGCGGGGAGGCGGTATGTCCAGTTGAAATCGTTGACTGTACCGGGAACGTTGATGCGTTCGGCGGCGGGATCGGCGGTGTACCAGCGACTGGAAAGGTGCAGGAGGTCTTGCATCTGGAAAACCCGGAAGCGAGAGGCGCACGTGGCGATTTTGCTCAGGATGATTCGGGCGGTTCCAGGATTGTACACTTTGGGCAGAGACGGCACGCCGAGGAAATTGCTGAAGAACCGCTGGTCGGCTTCCTTGTCCCACCATTCCCGCAGGCAGGAGCTGTCGTGAACTGCCGGAGTGCAGACGGAACGTTCGGGGTAGTCCTCAAAGCGGGCGTAGGGCTGACCGTCAGTGTTCCAGTCGCGGTACCAGCGCACTACTCTCAGCCCCAAAATGCCGAGCGTTTCCAGCACGCGCGGCACACAGGCGGGAACGGCTCCCAAATCTTCCGCGCAGGCAAGCATCGACGTGGAAGACGTCAGCTCCGAAAGCAGATGCCGCCCTTCGTCCTCCCAGATTTTTTCCGATTCAAGCCCGCGCAGTTCCACAAGCGCGTCGAGACTCTGCTTTTCGGCGGGCGATAACGAAGCGTAGGCGCGGCTGGTGCGGTAATACCACGCGGGGAAAAACTGTCCCGGCTCGTGCTCAAAGAACAGGCGGTTTGCCCACGCCTTTGCCAGAAAGCCCTTCGCCGCCCTGTGGATGTCGAGCGCGGCAATGTCCTTCTCGCCCCGGATGCCCGGCTTGAACAGCCACAGTTCCTCGCCGTCAATACGGTTCAGCGCGAGCGTGAAAACCTTGCCCGCCGCAGCCGCGATGTCCTCCTCCGCGAACGCGCCGCCCCAGCCAGCCCGTAGCGCGTCCCACACTTCCCCGGTGAAAATGTGCGGCTGGCTCATCCAGCGGATACGCGCCGCGTCAAAGCCCAGCGCGGTGAAATCCCCGGTGCTCACCGGAACGCAGGGAACGTAGCGCCCCAACGTGGCGGAGTTTTCCTCGCGGCGGGAAGCCCATATTCGGAAAAAGCCCAAAACGTGGTCGATGCGGTACGCCTGATAGTATTTTTCGGCGGTTTTAAGCCGCGCCTTCCACCACGCATAGCCGTCTTTGGATTGCTCGTGCCAATTGTAGATGGGGAAACCCCAGTTTTGCCCTTCGGGGCTGTACATATCCGGCGGCGCTCCGGCGGAAAGGTTGAGGTCGAATATTTCGGGATTTGCCCACACGTCGCAGGAATCCTCGTTCATGAGAATGGGCAGGTCGCCTTCCAGCAGAATTCCCAGAGCGGCGAGGCTTGCGGCGGCGGCGGAGAACTGCTCGTCAAGCGCTTTCTGCAGCCACGCCCAGAAACGATGCTCTTCTTTCAGTGGGGGATCGTTCCACATTGCGGCGATAGTGGCGGGCGAAGGCGCGGGCTGCCCGAGCGTGTCCCATTCTCGCCAGCTTTTTTCACCGTTGGCTTCTTTCAGCCGCCGGAACACCGCGTACGGCTTAACCCACGAGTTATTTTGTATCCACGCGTTTAAATCTGGATCGGCGGAAATGCCTCCGCCGCACGCGCGGTATATTTTTCGCAAGAGGTTCATTTTTGCGCGGAGCAGGGCTTCGTAGGGAAAGCGCTCCGCTCCCTCAAACTCATTTTTAATGGCGGCAATATCCGCCTCAAAGCCCGCAGCCTCGGGCAAATCGCCGATGCGGAGGTACAGCGGATTGAGGGCAAACGCGGTGAGCGCGCTGTAGGGCGAACTATGGTAACCGGTGTCATTGACCGGAAGTACCTGCACAAGCCCGATACCCATTGCGGCGCACAGTTCGCCAAACTCGGCAAGGTCGGCAAACTCGCCAACACCGATGCTTTTCGCAGTTCTCAACGCTCCCACAGGGATAACAGTCCCGATTAAACGGCATCCGGTTTGCAGTACGTTCTTTTTAGCCATAACTTTACCCCCAGTTTACAATTCTATACCTTTTCCGCCGTCCTGTCAAAACGGTGTCACGGAAATCAATTTTGAAGTTTCAGAGCTTGAAGTACGGGAGTTAACATAGATGCAACTATGAGAGGTGGAATACCAAAATTTTTGCCTTTCAAGGCTAAAAAACAGCCCCTTTATGCAGTTGGATTTTTCGTGGGTGACAGGCACCAAAGCATAGTGCCTGTCACCTTTGCGCCACCATATAAAATCGCAAAATGTTTTGCAATTTATTCGATAACAGATTATATCCTAGGCCTGGGCAAGACCCATCTCGCGATGCATCGCAGCGATTTGATTCTGCTGTTTTGCAGTCAAGACTTGTTGGGCAACTTCAGTTGCATCAACTGGGTTTGACGTCTTGGCCATACGAACTGTGTCGCGTGAGTTGTCGAGATTTGCAGCTAAAAACAGATAATGAAGCCAATTTCCAAGAGCTTCGGCAGTAAGATTAGTTCCAATTTTAAGAACCCCTGCTTTTTCTAATTTGACTTCATCTGAACCAGTAACCATATATATCACATTAACTTCATCGGTAATCTTTGACATATCATAGTTTGATTTAACAAAGTTTGCCCACTCTGAAACCAAATCATTTTTATCTGAATCATTATTGCCCCAAACATCAATTCCACCAACTTGACCAATAACCCTAAAATTGTCGCCATCGCCACCAAATCCACCCTCTTGGCTGCAGTTTGCCATTACTAAGGCAGCTGTTGCGGCTAATGCAAGCAGTGATACTTTTGTTTTGCTTTTCATAATTTACTCCTTGTTTCCAACTGCCCATTTTTTCATTTCAGGTGGCAGTTGTTTGTAATTCAGCGTACATGCGCTGTTAGACGAAAAATAACCTACCCTCAAGGGCAGGGATATAAAAAACGGGAAAACCCGCTGTATATCCAAACACGAGAAATATACTCGAAATGCTTTAGAATTTGTGCAAAAAAATGCTAGGCAAAAAGTTGAAAAAGCGTTATGTTATAATGTTGCGGTGCGGTGCGGTGCGGGAAATTTTTCATAATGCATTGTACGCCAGTTTTCATAGATATTTTTATCCTACCCCTTTTCGTGCAAACTTGTCAACACTCCTCGTTGCAGTCTGCTCGCCGCCGCTGGTCATTACCGACCGGTTCAGTGTTGTTTTGATATGCCCCCTCATTCAAAATTGATTGCTGTAAGGTGTAGAAACTTTCTCGTTTTCCTGCTATACTGCCGTATCAGCTATAATAAGGAATATAATCGTGCTTAATACTGAAACGCCGGAAGGAACAGCGCCCGCAGGGAAAGTTATCCCTGTTTCTATAGAAGATGAAGTTAAAATAGATTATCTAAATTATGCGATGTCGGTAATTGTGTCCCGCGCTTTGCCGGATGTGCGTGACGGGCTTAAACCTGTTCATCGGCGGCTTTTGTATTCGATGGGCGAACTGGGGCTGCGGCCGGGCGCGGCGACGAAAAAGTGCGCCCGTATTGTCGGCGACACGATGGGTAAGTACCACCCGCATGGCGACCTTGCTCTGTACGATGCCCTTGTGCGAATGGCGCAGGATTTTTCCCTCCGCTACCCGCTGATTACCGGGCAGGGCAACTTCGGCTCGCTTGCGCCGGACAGCGCGGCGGCGATGCGTTACACCGAGGCAAAACTTTCCCGCTTCGGCGAGGAAATGTTGCAAGATTTGGGCAAGGAAACGGTCGATTTTGTCCCCAACTTTTCTGAGGAAGAAACCGAACCAACCGTACTTCCGGCAGTCGTCCCCAACCTTCTTGTGAACGGTTCCAGCGGTATCGCCGTAGGTATGGCGACGAGCATGGCGCCGCACAACCTTGTCGAAGTTTGCGATGCTGTCTGCGCGATGATCGACAATCCCGGCATTTCCATTGACGAACTGATGAAGTTTATCAGCGGGCCGGATTTTCCCACGGGCGGTATTATTTTCGGGCGGCGGGGTATTAAGGAAGCTTACCGCACCGGCAAGGGCAAAATCCTTGTTCGCGGGCGTTTCACCGTTGAGACAGGCAAGTCCGGCAAGGAAACCATCGTCTTTAACGAAATCCCCTTTGGCATTTACATCAAGCCGCTCCTTGAACGCATCGCGTCATTGGTTAGAGATAAGGTGATTGACGGCATTGCCAATTTTAACGATGAATCCGGCAAGGGCGAGCCGGTTCGCCTTGTTTTTGAGCTCAAAAAAGGCGCGATCCCCAAAGTTGTGCTGAACCAGCTTTTTTCCAACACGCAGCTTCAGTCAACGTTTGGTATCATCAATCTTGCGCTGGTCAACGGAAGGCCGCAGAGTTTGAATCTGTGGGAACTCATCCACCACTTTGTCGAACATCGGGTTGAGGTGGTAACGCGGCGAACGCAGTACGACCTGAGAAAGGCGGAGGAGCGCGCCCACATCCTTGAAGGGCTGCTCGTTGCGCTGGCGAACATCGATGAGGTTGTCGCGCTTATAAAGGCATCGAAGGATGTGGCAACCGCGCGTGAAAGCTTGCAGAAGCGTTTCCTGCTTTCGGAGGCTCAGAGCAAGGCGATTGTCGAGATGCAGCTCGGCCGTCTGACCAG
>WQZT01000149.1 GCA_009780595.1 Treponema sp.
CGAGACGATGAAAGAGAGCGCGATTATCGCGATGACGCTTGCCCACAAGCTGGGGGCAGAGCGTTACGGGATTGAAGCGTCGTGGTTTGAAAAAAACCACATTCACCTGCACATTCCCGAAGGGGCAACGCCCAAAGACGGACCTTCGGCGGGGATTACAATGGCGACCGCGCTGTTGTCATTGATGCGGAATAAAATCATTACCGACCGCCTTGCGATGACGGGCGAACTGAGCCTTACCGGGCAGGTGCTGCCGATTGGCGGTCTGAAAGAAAAGACGATTGCCGCCCAGCGAAACCGCGCCAAGCACATCATCATTCCGAAGCAAAACCTGCGCGACCTTGACGAAATACCGGAGCATGTGAAGAAGGGTATCGAATTTCATCCGGTTGAACGCTTTGACGAAGTGATCGCGCTGGCACTGCCGGATTAAGCGCGGCTAGCGGCACACGGCGGGCAAAACAAGCGGGAGCGGGAAACGGTTGCACTTTGTCGTGCCGCCGCCCGCCGCTACCCGCTCCGGAGTGGAGTTTTGCAAAGCAAAACTCCCCAGCAAATCCGCCAAAGGCGGATTTGCCATTTACGGGGCGGGGAAACCCGCCGGGCGACCGTTTACTGGCGTGGTGAGAGGCTGACCATTTACGATAAGGATACCGGGGTCTCGGTTTTGTACACCAGTGCCGGTAAAGAACGTGCCAGCTTGCGTAAAGTCCCCCACTTCATCAAACGTCCCCCACGCTGACGTTGCGTTGTCGCTGTGGTGCAGCACACCGCCGCTGCCGCTGTTGCGGTCATTTTTCAGCGTGTCAGTTCGTTCGTTGCCGGGAATCCAGCCGTGGCTTATCCGAAACGTACCGCCAACGTTGGCTATCGCACCGCCAATAGCGGACAACGAAGCCCGGTTACTCGTTAATTCTCCGCCGCGCATTTCAAATATGCCGCCAGTTGCAATGAATACAGCGCCTCCCCGATTAGCACCAAAATCGGCAATACCGTTATTGCTGATCGACCCGCCGCGCATTACGAATCTTCCACCGTCTGCAACGTGAACGCCGCCGCCTCGATTGCCTAAGGTATTTCCGGCGAGAGGGCGGTTGCCCTGAATCACCGCACCGTTGTCCATATATAGCATTCCGCCAGTTGTTGCCCGAATCAAGGGGTGAGTATTATCCGCCCTTGCTGGCAATGTTGAAATCGCTGTTGTTATACCACCACTATTATGGCGACCTTGCAAGGTAATGCCTTTGCCCAGCGTGAGAACGCCGTTGTTGCCTGTTACGTTAAACATAGCTCCGTTGGTGGAAAGTCTGAATCGCTGGACAGGCGCACCAGTTGCGCCGCGCAGTTCCAAATGTCCGCTTACATTGCGTGTGTAATTATTTCCTGAAATAAATATTACCTGTGTTGCCGCAGTGGGCGCATTCACCACAAGGACAAAGTCTTTCCCCGCATGAGCAGGCAGATTAACATGGGCAAGTACATTGTCCATTTGGATGCTGTTGTTATTTCCAGGTGTTGCAGCGGCTACATCACTGCTGTTGGTCAAGCTTGTTGTAAAATTGGGGTTAATATTCGTGACTTGCTCTGGCATCTTCCACTGAGCAGTCAGCGTTATATCGCCGTTTATGGGAGTGTTTGCAAAATCAAACGGAGTACTTTCACCAAGCTCATACCATCCAGTGAAGATGTAGTCCCCACCTTCAAACAGCCCAGATGCAGGGAATGGATAGTTGTTAGCTCGTGGCGCTTCCGGCAGAGTTGTGATATGTCCACCTCTGTCTATATATTGTGGAGCTATAACAGCATCACTTCCTTCACCAACATCAAATCTGACAGTTGAAGGTGGATGTGCATTGACAGTAATCATTACAGTCTCTGGTGTTGTAAAGCCGCTATAGGTGAATCGAACGTTATATGTGCCAGGATTTCCTAAGTCAGGCATCGGTGTAACATCTACCCCTGATGTAGACGACCACACTATCTCTCCATCTGCTTTGGCTGGGTTATTGTAGTGCGTCATTATAGACAAACCACTCAGGTCTAAAGAATCTCCAACCATATATTGCACAGTAGTGGGAGCGGTTTTGAGAGAAATTCTGGTAACGGCAGTTTCTAGGACTTGCACTTGTATGATGCACGGATGCACATTATTGGCAGCATCAGTCCAGGATATTTGTATTGTACTTTCTCCTGCTGTAGTAAATGCTTTTGGATTCGTATATCCAAATGGAACTCCGTCATCTATACTAAACCAAAGCTCATGGGGAAGAACAGGTCTATCACCAGTGTTGACATGATTTGTAACTGATACACTGGAAGGTTGAAAATAATCACCAACATAGTATACGACGTTCTCTATAAACTCAGCACTAATACCAGTAGTATAAGGAGTACCGACATACTCTTTTACTGTAACCGTAAAAGTGTTTTCAGTTTCAGACTCTCCATAGAATACCTTAAAAATTTGTGTCCCATGAATCTTTCCATTAAATGATGGGTTAAGAGAAAAAAGATTATCATGTAAGACATCATATTGGATAATTCTCGTATCTCCGTTGTTGTAGACAGCTTCAAGCTCCAACCCGCTCAGATCAATATCTTCGTCAAATTCGTATACTGTCTTGGTTGGCTCTGTCTTAATACTGATGGTGCTAATTGCAAGCTGGGTAACGTTTACCGTAAAACTATCATCAACTTCTTCGTAGTACACGGTAACAAGCGCAGTGCCGGGGTTTGTAAATACAGGCGGGTTTGCAATGGTAATATCGCCAAGCCCTTCAATAGAAATACGCAGCTTCGGATCATTCAGCTCGATGTTCGTTGGGTTGTCCAAATAATCGTAGGCAGTAATTGTAATGCTTTCAGGATCAAAAGCATCGCCAGTAAAATAATTCTCTTTCGTATTTTCAACGGCAAGACGCTGCGCCCCTTCGGGTATTCGTATGGTTATCTCAAACGGCTCTTTCGTTTTTATATTCATATAGCTAATGAGAACATCTTTTACACCTTCATCATCCATAGAGCTGGGTGTTTGTGTTCCTTTATCGTAAAGATGATAATCCCAATCCGGACCTAAACCGTATTCCGGGAACGCGTTAAACGTTTCGCTGTGCGCCGGGCTACCGTCATCATCCCACACATAATTAGCCTGAACTACCATACCGCGCCAGTCGAATGTGTTGCGGACAACATACTCGGTGCGGTTAGGCGCTTGTGCAACAACAACGTTCTCAACGCTTGAGTTAGCGGGAATGATTTGGATGGGAAGATTGGTAGTAAAGCCCTGATACCGAACGGTAAGAATATGGTTGCCTACTGACAAATTGTTCAGATTTCCCTCGATTGAAATGAGGGTTTCATTTCCCACATACGGCACATTACGCGAAGAGCCGTTGCTGTAGTGAACGGTAAGAACCATTCCTTTCGGTTCAAAGGGGAATCCGGCGCGGTACACATCTTTCGGGGCGGTAGTAATTTCGATTCCAATCGGTGTTACAACGCTGATATTCCCGCCCCCATCATTGCCGCCGCCTCCACCGCAGCCAATGAGCAGGAAAAATGCCATACCGAGTGCGGCGAGTAATGCAACGCGCAGGGCACCGAATCGTAACGTAAAGCTCTTGTTTTTTACGATTGTCATAAAAATCTCCAGTAGTTTGAAAAGCAACATAACAGGCTGCTGTTTACGCAACCTGTAACCAGATGTACACACGGAGCTTTCTCCTTGCGAAGATATTGCCTGTGAGCAGAGAAAGTCGTTACTATACAGATTGGTAGGTAATATAAGTTTTTTGTAAAAAATTGTCAAGGTTTTTTAGTATTATTTTCTATCTTGTACTATAGTAAAGGTACACTATGAAAGGAAACTATGTTCTGCGTATTGTAACCTGCGCTGTTTGTGCGCTTATTCTCCCCGCTGCTTGCTCAAAGGGGCAAAGCCTGCTCCCGCCCACCGCCGCGCCTATCATCGCGCGTGAAACTTCCGCCGACACTTCAACCGCTGCGATTCCGGCGTGGGATGCGCTGGCGTTGCTTCAAACGGGGGAAAATCCGCTGTGGTTTGAACTTTCGCCCGGCGGCCCGCTCCTGATAGATTCCCCTGGTACGGCAAGTCTTGCGCCGTTTGCCCCTTGGCCTGCCGCGCGGCACATTACGGATATACTGCGGCACGGCGACTGGCTTGTCATGGCGGTGAATCTCGACGGCTTCCTCGTGGTGTCCCTCGCTACAGACGCTGGCGGCGGCGGTGGAAACGGCAATGCTCCGCGGACACAAGCAACGCTGTACCGTATATCAGGCGGCGAATTGTGGGCGCGGTACACTGTCGGCTCGGTTTTTACATGGCGGGAACAAACGGCGGCGCTTCTGTACCGCAACGACTTTTTCACCGAGCTTTACCCTACCCCGCCCCGCCCGCAAGTGTTTGTGCTGGATGAACGCAGCGCCGCCCCCGTTGGCGCGGAGGTTCCCGCGTTTGCCGCGCATGGCGAACACGGCGAACAGTGGGAGGCGGAACTTGTGCGGCGCTCAGACGGCGGTTTGTGGTATTACCGACTGCGGGAAAAAGGCGGGCAAAACCGCAGCGCATATTTCCGCACGGCGAGTCTTGAAATGCACGGCGAGCAAATTTCGTTCGACCAATGGAGAACTTCTGACATTCACGCAACGGCGGAAAC